>CAZSZT010000212.1:0-4230 GCA_964611175.1 uncultured Bacteriovoracaceae bacterium | reverse complement strand
CTTATTGCGCGGATCAAACATCGTTAATAATACGCCTTCGATATCTAAACTTTCATTCAGATCTTCTTTCACAATCTGATAAGTACTCAAAAGTTGTCCGAGCCCCTCCATGGCGTAATATTCGCATTGAGTCGGAATGAGAATGCTATCGCTTGCCGTAAAAGCATTGATCGTTAAGAGACCCAAACTCGGTGGACAATCAAAAATGACAAATTCAAATTCCTCTGGAAGCCTTTTAAGAGCGGTTTTCAATTTTTTTTCGCGCGAGATTGCATTGATGAGTTCAAATTCTGCTCCAATAAGATTTTGGTTCGACGAAATCACAAAAAGATTGGGCACCGCAGCAGGCTGAATGCAATCCGTCAACTCTTTACGCCCGATGAGAACGTCATAAACGGTCGCCGAGGTGTGGCGATCGATTCCTAGACCGGAACTCGCATTTCCCTGCGGATCTAAATCGATAAGAAGAGTTTTCTTTTTGCCAAACGCCAGCGATGCCGCCAAATTAACGGCTGTTGTCGTTTTCCCAACTCCACCTTTCTGATTCGCAACGGAAATGATTTTCAAAGCAGGTATTCCTTCTTTTGATTGACTCATTGTCGATTCCCCTGGGATGCTTTCGGATTCATTTTTATTAAATCAAAGTTATCTATCCCCACGCAAGTTCATTATTGCTGCGCGTGTACCGAAGTTTGCATTTGCTCGACTTCTGCCAAAGAAATTTCTTTTCCAAATTTCCTCCGATTTTGTTTGGCGAGATGAATCGCTAAAATTGAAACTGCGGCGGGGGTCATTCCAGAAATGCGGCTGGCTTGTCCAAGACTCGTGGGGCGAATGATTGAAAGCTTTTCTGTGACTTCTCGCGTTAATCCGACAACGCACTTAAAATCGAAGTCATTAGGAATCGAAAGTTTTTCCATTCGCCTAATTTGATTAATTTGTGATCTCGCTTGTTCAATATACCCTTCATATTTAATCTCCGTTTCAATAAATCGAAGATCCTCGTGGCTAAGATTGGGGTCGAAGGAAATATCAAGAGACTGAATATCATAAATGGAAAATCGTGGGCGACGAATCATGTCTGAAGCACGAATACTTGTTTTAAGGGGGGCGTGTCCAAGGTCACTAATCTGTCTATTTGTTTTTTCTTTGGGCGTAAGCTTGATTTGATCGAGATATTCTCGAAAGGCTTTTCTCTTCAATTGAATTTTCTGAAACTTCTCATAATCCTCTGTGGGGACTAAACCCCGTTCATAGGCTTCGGAGAGTAATCGAACATCGGCATTGTCCTGACGAAGAAGCAATCTCCACTCCGCACGTGAGGTAAACATACGATACGGCTCTTTGGTTCCTTTGGTGACCAAATCATCCACCAAAACCCCCAAATACGCCTGGGAACGATCGAGCGTTAGGGGACGCTGTCCTTTAGCCTTCGAACCCGCATTAATTCCGGCAAGGATACCTTGGGCGGCCGCCTCCTCATAACCCGAGGTTCCATTCACTTGTCCCGCAAAATAAAGACCCGAAACGTCTTTCACTTCAAGCGTGGAAAAAAGTTGGGTGGAGTCGATGTAATCGTATTCAATAGCATAGCCGGGTCGCATAATCTCGGCATTCTCAAGGCCTCGAATGGAACGCAGAAGTTTTAATTGACAGTCGTAGGGCAAACTTGTCGAAAGTCCTCCGGCGTAAACTTCCTGAGTATGACGACCTTCGAATTCCAAAAAAACCTGATGGCGTGCTTTATCCGGAAATCGAACGATTTTATCTTCGACGGAGGGGCAATATCTGGGCCCCCTACTTTCGATAATTCCGGAATAAAGCGGGGATTCTAAAAGAGAAGCTCGAATGATTTCGTGGGTCTCGGCATTTGTATAAGCAATATAAGCCGATCTTAAGTCAGATCTCAGGAAAGACGTAAAAATCGAAAGGGGATCACAATTCGTTTGTGAGGGCTGTTCCTCCAGAATCTTAAAATTAATGGATCTAGCGTCGAGGCGAGGGACGGTCCCGGTCTTAAGTCGGGAGATTCGAATACCGATTGAGGCCAAAAAGTCTGAAAGCCCCACCGATGGGGGTTCCCCCGCCCGACCTGACGCAAAACTTACTTTGCCGATGTGGCCCTTCCCATTCATGAACGTTCCTGTCGTCACAATCACCTGAGGCGCAAAAAACCTCTGCCCCAACAAAGTTTCCGTCCCAATTAGTCTGACCCCTTCAAAAAGAAGCTTAGAAACCTGGCCCTGTTTTATCGATAAATGAGTCTGACCCTCTAACAACTCTTTCATGCGGGCACGATACTCATGGCGATCAACTTGAACGCGGGTCGCTCGAACAGCGGGGCCCTTACTTTCATTCAATACTCGATATTGAATGGCCGTTTGATCCGCTACTCGACACATAAGTCCGCCAAGGGCGTCTACTTCTCGCGCAAGCTGGCTTTTTCCCAACCCCCCTATGGCTGGATTACACGACATGGTCCCAATCTGATCGACATTCATGGTCAGCATAAGAGTTTTCGCTCCCATCCGCGCAGAAGCGGCGGCAGCCTCAATACCCGCGTGGCCGGCACCAACTACAATAACGTCATAAACTGCCATAAAACCTCAAAACATAAGTGTTTCACGTGAAACATCTAATGCGCCCATATGTTTCACGTGAAACATTCAATCTAATTTCAAAATTTACTACTTTCCTATACAAAAACGAGAAAAAATTCGCTCCAGGACTTCTTCCGTTGGAATTTCCCCCACAATCCCCTCTAAATCTTTTGAGGCCTTAATCAGAGGGTCTGTTGCCAAATCCAAATAATCGCCCTCTCTTAGCATTGAGAGACAGCGGTCGATGTTTCGGATAGCGTTTTGAATTAGACCCTTCTGTCTCTCGGACGTTAAAAACACCAAAGGCGCCCCAGCATCATCATTTGAACCGTCTTTTAAGATTTTTTGATCAGACAATAGAACGCTTTCCATCAATTCTTTAATGCCATCTCCGGTAACGGCGGACGTTGAAATCCAATTATTCCTAAGTACGGCCGTTTCCGACAAATCTGCCTTGGAACGAACAAATATCCAATTTTTCGATTTAAATTTATGAAAAAGATCTCGACCTGGCTCGTCCGCCTTATCATTCACCCAAATAATGAGATCCGCCAACTCCATAGCCCTAAAGGTTTTCTCTATCCCCATTCGCTCAATGGGGTCAGAGGAATGATGAATGCCGGCCGAGTCGATAATCGTTACCGGAATGCCTCCCATTTCCATCGAATGTTCCACCGGGTCGCGAGTTGTCCCGGGTTGATCATAAATAATCGCCTTGGTCTGCCCAATGAGGGTATTGAAAAGAGAGGATTTTCCGGAATTGGGGGGTCCGGCTAAAACAATAACGAATTTATTAAAGAGATACTTATTTAAATCGAAAGATTTAACCCATCGAATGAGGTTGGTTTTTATCTCCTCCAATTTATCAATGAGGCGGGGTAGATCCACCGAACCAACCTCAGATTCCTGAAAATCAAGCTCCGCCTGCAAATCACAAATAATATGTTGAATTTCCTCTGACACCGTATTAACGGCTCCGCCAAGTCCTTCGATTTTTGCCCGAACGCCTAGCCTTGCCCCCTCAATACTAGTTGAGTTTAAAGCCCAATTCAGCGCCTCCACTTGATCCAAGGTAACTTTTCCGTTCGCCAAAGCACGCCTCAAAAATTCACCGGGTTCAGCAATGCGGATTGTTTCACGTGAAACAATTTCCTGAATAATCGAATTGAGAATCTCGGGGTTCCCGTGACCTGATATTTCGGCGATATCTTCCCCGGTAAAAGATTTGGGCCCTTTAAAAAGGGTAATAACCGCCTCATCGAGTACATCCCCAGAGCGATTTCTCAAAACCAAGACCTCACTTAGTCTGACCCCTGGTAGGTGGCCGGTCATTTCTTGGATTACGTCAAAAGCCTTGGGACCAGAAATGCGAATAACTCCCAGTGCCGCTCGGCCGCCCGGAGTGGATAAGGCGCAAATCGTATCGATAATTGGATCAGACATCGCACAATCTACCTATGGCTATGCACCCGAAGCCTTGGTCGTGACCACGCCCGGGCTCCCAAATCTATCATTAAGATGCTTATTAAGGAAATATTGCTGGATAACGGAAATCAAAGCATTGACTAAAAAATAAAGAGTTAGCCCCGCCGGAAGAAATAACATCATAACGCCAAAAATAAAGGGCATC
>CAZSZT010000211.1:0-4252 GCA_964611175.1 uncultured Bacteriovoracaceae bacterium | reverse complement strand
GGATATTGCCCGAGAATTCGAACCGGACTTACTCCCCGAAGTTTTAAATCTGAAAGAACGAATTGAAAATTTTCGATACGATCTTCCCAATGGCGCGAGAGAAAAACCCCTTCGTTATTCGTACCCCAACGAACGTAAAACAAACTTTCCGTACTCCAATCGTCGTTCGCAATACGAACGGAACTCAATTCGAGACCAACCTTTTCGCGAAGAACGTTTTCCAATTCCGCCAAATCTTTCAATAAATTTTGCTCAGGAACATAAAGACGATTCATTTCCGAAGGAGAATGATCATTCGAAAAACGTTCTTCTAACCCCTCAATCATCGGCAAATGAGTCCAAACTCCCGGGACTCGATTCGAAATATAAATCACCCATCCATTTTTGTCGGTCACCACCCATCGTTTTCCCGCACGAACTAAAAAACGCGCCACTCTGGGGAAAACGTCGATGGCGAGAGAGTCCGGAAAGACACGACGAATAGAGACATGTTTTGCCCATCCTTCGGCCAAGATTTCGTCGCGTATTTTTCCTAAATCGATCGTCCAAAAAGATTCTCCATAATAGGTGGCTAATTTTTGTTTCAAGGGAGCGAAAAACGGAGCGAAAGGATCGGTTTCTTTTGTCGAATTCGAAGATTGAATATCCAACCGTATGGATGTCAGCTTTACCCCACCAAAACTGCTTATGCGGCGCGTTATTTGTCTCCAAAGAGGTTTCGCATCAGCAGTCCAATAGGGCAAAAGACGATGAGTAATAAAAAAAGCTGTCATCACCATCGAAGCTACAAATCCCGAAAGAATAAGGAATTTCACGCCTTTCCAGTCATCGCGCGCGTGAAATGACGCTGACTTTTGCCCCGATCTCCTCCCCACTTTTATAGTGTGACGAGCCAAATGCGCAACGTCAACGGTTTCGAAGGCTCTGACGTCGAAAATCTGTTTGAAAGTGGCTCGAAAGTTCGACGGCAAGGGCACTCAAAGGGCCGGCGCCAAGAATCAAAAGGACGGTCGAGCTTTGCCATGAACTCGCGAACTCTGATGCCAATTCCTCGGCGGATGGAAAACGGGAGTGAACTCTTACCTCTTTCACAATCATTTCTTGAGACAATTGATACGAATCCACACCCACAATGGCGTTTTCATGAGCGGGGTAGATGGGAAGAAGATGTAAAAAATCGACATCGTTTTCAAAACAATTTAAAAACTCCTTCCAGAGTGCCTGGGTCCTTGTATAACGATGGGGTTGGAAGACAACCACTTTGCGACGGCTCGGATAAAGAGTCGTAAGAGCTTCTAAAGTCGCCCGAATTTCTGTCGGATGATGTCCATAATCTTCAACAACGGATACCCTCTCGTCTTCGTAATGAATTTGAAGACGTCGATCCGCAGGAATAAAGTCTTTTAAACTTTCCCGAATTTTGGATATTGAAAGCCCCAATGACAGCGCAACGCCGATCGCGCCTGTCGCGTTTTGGACATTATGACGCCCGGCCACGGGCAACTCAAAGTCTTCGATTTCTTGACCTTCCATTTGAAGGCGGAACCGCGACCAACGATCGGCATAAGTATACTCGACAATTCGAAGGTCGGAGTCAGGATGAAATCCGTAAGTGCGAAGGGGTTTAACCACGCCTTTTTGAATTCGCAGCAGGGACTCACAGTCAGAAGAAATCCAATTTTGCCCAAAAAAGGCCGTTCGATTTAAAAACTCCAAAAATGTATTTTCAATATCTGAAAGATCTTTGTACGCATCGAGATGTTCACGATCTATATTCGTTACAATGGAATAGACCGGGGAAAATTTTAAGAAACTTCGATCGCTTTCATCGGCTTCAATCACAAATGCATTCCCTTTTCCAACCACACTTGAAGCGTTCCAGTGCTGAAGGCGCCCCCCCACCACTACCGTGGGATCGATGGAACGAAGAATTTGACCGAGCATGGATGTTGTGGTGGTTTTTCCGTGAGATCCTGCGACGGCGATTCCCATCTTGAGTCTCATCAATTCAGCAAGCATTTCCGCCCTCGGAATGACAGGAATTCCCCGGCGACGAGCCTCCACCCATTCGGGATTGTCTTCGCGAATTGCCGATGAAACGACGACACAGGTTGCTCGTTCGACGTGGCTTGACGCATGCCCTTTAAAAATTTTCGCGCCCAAGGCTTCCAAACGTTTGGTCGTTGGTGTTTGTGTTAAATCGCTCCCACTCACGCTAAATTGAGAAGCTAAAAGAACTTCGGCAATACCACTCATTCCACTCCCACCGATTCCGATGAGGTGAATAACGGGCTTATGAAGATGTTCCCAAAACATTCTTCGTTGTACTTAAACTCAAAATACTTTGCCAGTCGATTTCCGCAGGCAACTGACGCTGGGGAAGGGATGGCTGAGGACTATTTAAAAGCGGACGAATATGCTCCCAATTAAAATCTTGCTCCGGAATCACCCAATCGGCTTTTTGAACACTAAGCGCATTGAGTTTTTGATGATCATCCGCGGCAAAAGGGAAAGGAACGAAAATAGCCGGTCTCTTAAAAGCCATTACTTCGAAAATACTCATGGCACCGGCACGGCAAATCAAAAGATCGGCCTGTTCATAATACTGCGGCATCTCATTCGAGAATTCAAACACCTGGGCCTCAACTGAAAAATTTTTATAAAAATCCTGAAACTCTTGATAATCGCGAGTTCCCGTTTGATGAATGATTCGAATCTTTGGAAACGTTTGAAGAACGGAAGGAAAGATATTTTTCCATCCTTGATTTAAACCTCGAGATCCTTGAGAGCCTCCCATAAGGAGAATACATTGGGGAGGCCATTGGTATTCTCTGACTTGTTGAGCTTTTTCTTCGATTGATACACGAATCGGAAGATCAACCGTCTGAAATCCCTTAAACGGAAATGCGCAGTAAGCATTCACATGGAACTTAGATAAAAACCGGTTTGCCAATCCAGGGGACGAGTTTTGATCCAGAATATTAATTTTCCATTTTCCCCACGGCCGAAGGAGTAAAGCCGCAACGACAGTCGGAGCACTCGCATAACCTCCCACTCCAAAGACAATGCTCGGTCGCTCCCGAATGAGAATATAAAAACTTTCTAAAACTCCCCAAATCAAAAACAAAAGGCCTTTCATCTTATTCACTAATGATTTTCCTTTAAACCCTTTCGCATGAATGAATCTCAATTTCATCCTTTGATCGGTTAGTGGAACTCGCGCTTCGATTCCATAGGGCGTGCCGAGAAAAGTCACCTTCCCCTGGGGACAAAGTTTTAAAAAATGTTCCGCCACGGCAAGACCGGAAAAAAAGTGCCCTCCGGTCCCACCACCGCAAACGAAAAGGTGCATCATCTATCTTTGATGATTACGAAGGATCTTCGTCTCGTCGAGCATAAAGACTCTGAAGAACGCCCAAAGCAGCCAGGCTTACAATCAAAGAACTCCCTCCACTACTAAAAAACGGCAACGGAAGACCTTTTGTAGGAAGCAATCCCATGGTCACCATCATATTCAGAAGAGCCGGCAAAACAATAAATAAGGTTACTCCAGCTCCGAGATAATATCCAAAAGTCGCCATTTGCGCTCGCGTAATACGAGCTCCACAAAGAAGAAGGCCCACGAAAAGTCCGACGACTAAAACAACTCCCGCAACTCCCAGTTCCTCCCCAAGAACGGAAAAAATAAAATCCGTATGCGCCTCGGGAAGATAAAAAAGTTTTTGTTGAGAATTCCCCAAACCAACTCCGGACCAGCCGCCCTGATAAAAACCTAGATAGGATTGAATCACTTGAAAACCAGAACCTTGAGCATCGGCCCAAGGATCCAAAAAAGTCATGACCCGCTTCGCTCGATACGCGGCCTTCCAAAGAACTAACACCAACGCCGGCAGGGCTAAAACAAAAAGTCCAGACAAATACACCATGGGAACTCCTCCCACAAACCAAAGGGCGAGACTCAAAACAAAAACACTCATCGCTCCTCCAAAGTCCGGCTGAAGGATCAGCAAAAACATCATTAAGCCTGTTACAATGAGTAAGGGTAAAAAGCCTCGATTAAAAGAATGTATTCGATCCGCTCGATGAACGAGAGTCGCACTGATGTAAAATACCAACAAAAGGCGAGCCAACTCGGACGGTTGAAATTGAGTGAAACCCAAACTAATCCAGCGTTGAGCGCCCCCCGCCGCATATCCCAACCCTGGAATGAAGACGAGAAGGAGTCCCGCAAGAGCAAGAAAGAGACTCAGCA
>CAZSZT010000210.1:0-4274 GCA_964611175.1 uncultured Bacteriovoracaceae bacterium | reverse complement strand
CGCGGACCAAGACAAAACTCAAAACTTTCTTTAAATGGATGGCCACCTTCCCTATTATCTCACCGCCGTTTATGATGAGTCTTTCGATTATTCTTCTTTTTGGAAAAAATGGATTTGTGACGAATCAGTTACTCGGCTTGGATAGTTTTGACTTCTATGGTTTGCCCGCTCTCGTTCTTGCCCAAACCGTTGGTCTTTTCCCCATTGCCTATTTAACTCTTGTCGGAGTTCTCAATGGCCTTGATTCTTCGATTGAAGATGCCTCTCTTAATTTAGGCGCGTCGAGATGGACCACTTTTGCGAAAATTACGTTTCCGCTTTGTATTCCTGGAATCTTTTCCGCCTGGCTGTTGGTTTTTGTAACATCCTTGGCCGACTTCGCCAATCCCATGATTTTAGCTGGAAAATTCGACGTTCTTTCCGTTCAAGCCTATTTGCAATTTACAGGAATGGGAAATCTCCCTTTAGGAGCGGCACTTTCGAGTATTTTACTGATTCCGTCTGTGGCAGCTTATGCTTTTCAAAAGTATTATTTACGAAAAAAATCTTATGTCACCGTTACCGGCAAACCTCAAAAACTCGATCGAGAGCTTGTGAATCCATTTGCAAAGTATCTTCTGATCGGCCTCGCGATGGGCATTGCCGCTTTGATTTTACTCCTTTACGGAACCGTTCTTGCCGGTTGTTTTACAAAATCCTGGGGGCTTGATTATTCCTTCTCCTTGGAAAACTTTAAATATGTCTATGATATTGGTTTTGACACGATCAAAGACACGCTTATTTTATCTTTGGCCTCGACGCCTCTGGCGGGATTCCTTGGGCTTTTCATCGCTTTTTTGGTGATTCGAAAACAATTTTTTGGTCGCAAATTTTTAGACGTTATGGCTCTTCTTCCCTTTGCTCTTCCGGGAACGGCCGTCGGAATTGGTTATGTTTTGGCCTTCAATGACTACCCCATTCTGCTGACGGGAACGGCTTGGATCATTATTCTTTCTTTTGTTTTTCGAAATATGCCAGTGGGAATCGAAGCCGCAAAGGCGTCTCTCATTCAGATTGATAAGGGCATTGAAGAAGCCGCCACCAATCTCGGAGCCGGAACGTTTCGAGTTTTTAAAGAAATTACATTGCCCCTCATTAAGCCCGCAACCTTTGCCGCCATGGCCTATGTCTTTGTTCATTGTATGACGGCCGTAAGTGCGGTGATCTTTTTAACTTCGGCTCGTTGGAAGCATATGACTGTCCTCATTCTGACCCAAACTGAAATTCTACGTTATTCCGCGGCTTCCGTTCTTTGTTTGATATTGATCTCCATTGTCATAACGGTGTTTTGGTTATTGCAAAAGATCATTAAAGTAGACTTGAAATTGAAGGATGTTCCGTCATGAATCATTTTGTCGAATTTAAAAATATCCGAAAAGTTTTTCATGATGCGCATTCTGGGAAAGACCATATTGCCGTTCAAAACTTTTCACTTCAAATTCAAAGGAAGGAATTTGTTACCATTCTCGGTCCTTCTGGATGTGGAAAGACAACTGTTTTAAGAATGCTCGCGGGATTTGAAACACCCTCTGACGGCGAAATTCAAATTAACGGCGAGAGGATGAACGAAAGACCCCCTGACAAGAGAAACTTGGCGATGGTTTTTCAAAGTTACGCTCTCTTTCCGCATATGAATGTCGAAGAGAATATTTCCTATGGTTTGAAGCTTCGAAAAATCGCCGCTTCCGAGAGGATGTTGAAACTCCGTAAAGCTCTGGAAATCATGAATCTTGTTGGTCTCGAAAAAAGAAGACCTCACGAACTTTCGGGGGGCCAGCAACAGCGAGTCGCTCTTGCTCGGGCTCTGGTGATCGAACCTGAACTCATTTTGTTTGATGAGCCCCTTTCGAATTTGGATGCCAAACTTCGAGAATCCATGAGAGTAGAACTTAAAAATCTTCAGAGGCGACTCGGGATTACTTCGGTTTATGTCACGCACGATCAAACGGAAGCCATGGCCCTCTCCGATCGCATTGTCGTGATGAACAAGGGAGAAATCGAACAAATCGATAGCCCTCCGAAGATCTATACTCGCCCGGCCACAACCTTCGTCGCTGATTTTTTTGGAGCGGCGAATTTTCTAGATGGAGTCATAAAAAATACTGGTCCGGAAAAGACGGAGATCGAAGCAAAGGGGTTTCAACTTCAAATTCCCTCTATTCACCCAAATAAAAAAAGGGGAGATCGAGTGACCGTCATTGCTCGCCCCGAAAGCATTCAGTTGAATGCGAGTTCAAAATTTACCGCGACCGTTCAAACCAAACAATTTTTGGGATCTCACTGGGAATATCAACTCGAAATGGAGAATGGAATGAAGCTGTTGGCAAGAATTCCCTTAAGCGAAAGCGAAATACCGGTCGATTTAAAAAGCTGTGGGATTCAATTAGATGAATCCCAGCTTCATTTTATATAAGAGTGTCTGCCTGCCAGATGGGCTAAAGTATGCTGACAACGTCTCTTGATACTTTCTCTCCCGGCGCTTGTAATCGCTTTCGTACCAAAGTCTTTAGCCGCTAAGGCAAATCGGCCAGCCATCCGAACATAAGTCATCGGATTGACACGATCGAGCAAAGATCTAAGATCTTGTTTCATTTCAGGAAACTGTTCTGAATGTTTCTTTGTAAACCAAATCGCGTGAATATAGGCTGGAACGGTCGCCGATATTTGCAAAGCCTTCCCCAGTGAATGAAATTCAGCGTCTGGATTTTGATCATGCTTAATGGCCAGGAGTTCAAGAGCTTTTCGAAGCCATACAACGGTCTGACGCTGAAACCAGATCTTATCGACTCCACCTCCGGGAAGATTAGAAAGATAATCCCCCTCGGTCATTCGGTACTTATCTTTAGCCCGAATAACAAACATAAAAGCTTCCGAACCAAACTTATCAATGAATTGAATTGTCCCGAGACCTACTAAAGTCTTCATATACAAGAGAGATCCCCATCCGTACTTAAACCCTTGAGTCGCAATCGCGGAAGGAGCTCCGATAAGCATTCGACGTAAAATTTTTGTTAAAAGCGTTGATCCACGTCGAATGATGGCGTCTTGCGTATGAGTATAAAGATTTAAAATAAAAGCCGAAGTAAAAACAACGGCGGATATTTTATGGCTTCCCAAAACAGCAAAAGCAACGGCACCCTGGCCAGTGGCGTCTAACAAGCTATTACGAAAATCCTTAAAGCCATCGGGATGCTGGATCGTTGCTTTGAACCATTTATCAAGATATTCTCTTTTATCTTCGCTCCAGAACGAAGGGCGTCTTAAATAAACACCTTCACTGACGCTTAATTCGGTTTCAATATTTCCTTCCAATCCGAGAATCAAGACGTGCCGAGGCGTATTAAACAAAATTTTATGAGCATAGGTCCATACATGCTCTTCCATTAAATCGATTTGGCCGACGTCTCTATTGAGGCTAAGACCAGGAATGATCGGAAACAGAATTCGAACTCTATTTCGTTTTCCCCCATAGGTTTTCGAGGTTAATTTTCGAGCGGGTGCGTACTTGGCACCAATGACTGGAATTTTCTTGGTAACCCGACGACCCTCTTCTTCGACCTGAATCTTTTTGGTTAGAAAAACAGCCTCGATTCTTGGAGATTCTGGGTCCGTATCCTTCCACCGTTCGAAACCCTCGGGAAGGCCGTTCATAAGATCCGTAATGGCACCCTCTCCAAGGGATAAACCGATTTTCTTTTGCCGGACGGCCTTAAAAAAATCTTCCCGTGTAGGATACTTGGCGTGGTTTTGCGACTCTCGCTCTACGGCTCGACCGAAGTATTTTAAAAAACGGAGGACGAGAGTTTCAGATTCCAAACGCAAACCCCGGTCAGAAACCCGCTCAACCTCGCCGTATAAAAAGCGAGACCAAGGATGATGCCCTGGTTGAACAAGCGGAGCTTCTAATTCCTCTGATTTGGATATTTCTAAGATTTCAGCACTCTCGGGGTCTTTGGCTTCCGCGTACGAAGAAAAAAAGAAAAGAAATCCAAGGCTTACAAGCCTCAAACGCTTAAAAACGAAAGCTATCAAATATCCCCGTAACACTGTGTTCCTTTTACTCAAATGACTGAGAGATCTGTAGTCAAGAATAGAACAAGCCTCCGTAAAGACGAGGTTATCGCGACTTATACCGCACTTTTTGAGAGCTATCAACAAAGCGCTATCTATGCTAAAAAGAAGCGATTTTTATGAAAATGAGGGTTGTCTTTTATATCGCTGTTGGCCTAATGATT
>CAZSZT010000209.1:0-4277 GCA_964611175.1 uncultured Bacteriovoracaceae bacterium | reverse complement strand
GCCGAGAGAATTAACCAGGCATTCATTAAAAATCAAACCTGTCAGATGCCCTATCTTAGTATCAAAGCCGCCCTTACCTATGATGGAAAGATGGCCGATGATTATGGCAGTTCTCAATGGATCACGGGCACGAAGGCGAGAGAAATAGTTCACGAAATTCGCGCGCAAGTCGATGCGATTGCAATCGGAACCGGAACTCTTATCGCCGATAATCCGAAACTCAATGCGAGACGTAGGGGACATCCACCTGGCGCCAAAAAAATTTTGATCTTCGGAAATTCTAAAATTCCGACAAAGCTTAATGTCTTTAAGGCCAATTCTGAAAAAAATGTGTTTAGAATACGGGCTAAGGGGCCCCTCAAAGGCCTTATGCGGCGTCTTTATAAGGAACTCAAAATATGCAAAATTTTGATCGAAGGCGGTCCTAAATTAATGACGTCCTTTTTAGACGCCGATTTGGTCGATGAAGCGGTTCTTTTCTATGGAAAAGGCCTTTTAGGGGGGGCGGGCACTTATTCGATTGGTCGTGGAGGGGCATTGAAAAGCCTTTCCAAAGCGACTATCTTCCGTCCTGATGACATCCGTTTAATCGATGGGGATGTCTGCGTAAAAGGACACATTCATGTTTACCGGTCTGATACAAAGTAAGGGCGAGATTTTAGGAGTCGAGAAAATCGGTGCGTCATACACTTTCATGATCCAGTCCGAATTGTCGCGCCAACTGAACGTGGGACAAAGTATTGCCGTTAATGGCGTTTGTGTTACTGCAAGATCTGTTACACCGAAAACTTTTGAGGCTGATCTTTCGGAAGAAACACTCAAACGAACAACGTTAGGCGATTTAAAAATTGGAAATCCGGTTAATCTCGAACTTCCCTTAACGCCTCAATCCTTTTTAGGCGGACACTTCGTTCAAGGTCATGTCGATACGGTGGGAAAGGTCGTAAGCCTCGAAAAATTAAATTCCTTTATGAAAATTCGAATATCCTTTCCCGAATCCTATGCCAGTCTTTTAGTGGAAAAGGGCTCCGTGTCTATGGATGGCGTGAGTCTTACGGTAAATACGGTAAATTCCGAAGCTCCCTTTTATTTCGAAGTGATGATTATTCCGGAGACTCTCGAAAAGACAACGATACAATCGTATCAACCGGGTCAAAAAGTTAATCTCGAACTGGACATTTTAGCAAAATATATACAACGACGATTGGAGATCTTATGAAACTCTCAAGTGTCCCTGAACTCATTGCCGATCTACGGGAAGGCAAAATGATTATTCTCGTGGACGACGAAGATCGAGAAAATGAAGGAGATCTTGTTTGCGCGGCGGAAAAAATAACGGCTGAAACCGTGAACTTCATGGCGAAAAATGCCCGAGGTCTCATTTGCCTGAGCCTTGCTCCGGAAATTCTTGAACGGCTTAACATACCTATGATGGTCGAGCAAAATACCTGCCGTTTTGGAACCAATTTCACCGTGAGTATTGAAGCCCGTACGGGAGTGACCACGGGAATTTCGGCGGCTGATCGAGCGCGCACGATCCAAGTCGCCGTCCATCCAAAATCGACATCGGCGGACCTCGTCATGCCAGGACATATTTTTCCCCTCCGAGCTGAATTGGGGGGCGTTTTGAAGAGAGCCGGCCAAACCGAAGGAAGTGTCGATCTTGCTCGACTGGCCGGCCTTCAGCCAGCGGGAGTAATCTGTGAAATTATGAACGAAGATGGAAGCATGGCTCGTCGGAACGATTTAGAAAACTTTGCAAAAACTCATGATCTCAAAATCGGAACGATTGCCGATCTGATTCGCTTTCGAATGTTTAACGAGTCTCTTATTCATAACGAGGGAAGCGCGCGCATTCCGTCTCGATACGGCCCGAATTTCAACATTCATATTTTCTCGAATACCGTGGACGCCGCCCAACATATCGCTTTTGTAAAAGGAACCATCCTGCCTGACGAGCCCACTCTCGTTCGAGTTCATTCCGAGTGCCTGACGGGCGATGTTTTCGGCTCTGAACGTTGCGATTGCGGGGAACAACTTGAGGCGGCTTTAAAGCAAATCGATCAAGAAGGTTCTGGAGTTCTGGTTTATATGAGACAGGAAGGAAGAGGGATTGGGCTCCTCAATAAAATCCGTGCGTATCAACTCCAGGATGAAGGCTTGGATACGGTCGAGGCGAATCATCGTTTGGGGTTTCAAGCGGACCTTCGAAATTATGGTATTGGCGCGCAGATTTTACGTTCCTTGGGAGTGAGAAAAATGCGCTTATTGACAAACAATATTAAAAAAATCGTGGGCCTTGAAGGTTATGGACTCGAAATTGTGGATCGAGTTCCTATCGAAATGCCCCCGAAACCCTCCAATTTAAAATACCTCCAAACAAAACGAGATCGTATGGGTCATCTTTTAGACTTCTCGGGTCAGCGCGTGAAAGACGACCCATGATCCTGATTGTTCAGAGTTTATGGAACGAAGCGATTACGGACAAATTAGCAGAAGGCGCTCAAAAGGTTCTGTCGGAAAATAAATTGGATACTCAAGTTTTTCGGGTCCCGGGAGCGCTGGAAATTCCTCTTTTGATTCAGTGGTATTCAGCCTATTGCCAGAATCAGAAAAAGTTGCTCGAAGGAATTGTTGCTTGTGGAACGATTGTCAGGGGAGAAACCCATCACTTTGAAATCGTTGCGGGCGAATCGGCAAGAGCGCTGACGGACTTATCGCTAAAATTGGATGTTCCGATCGGAAACGCCATTCTTTGTGTTTACCATATCGACCAAGCGCTTGAACGAGCTGGAGGAAACCAAGGGCATAAAGGTGAAGAGGCGGCCCATGCCGTCATGGAGATGCTGAAACTGAAAAAGAGGATGTCGATTTGATTCTTTTTTTGAGTTTTAGTTTGAGTCTTCTCCTCAGTGGAGACGTTAAGCTCAGAGAATTCGGCGAGCTTCATGATCAAGAATTGGCCGCTAAAGGAACGATAAAACTTTCTAAAAAGCCAACCTCCTCTCGGTGGAAAAAGTGCATTCCGGTCGAAAGTATTGAATTTCCAACAATGATTCCACCGGACTGGCTTGAGAGTATTTTTTCGAAAAAGGAAAAGACTGATTTCCTAAACTGTCGAGTCGGTAAATGCGCATTTAATTTTTCATCTTCCGAAATTGAAGCTTTGCAGAAAATGAAAACAGAAGAAGAAAAATTAAAAGCTTTTTATGAGTTTTATAAAAATCGAATAAAAGGAAATCCTCCACCCTCCCCCGATCGAGCCGCTCTTTTTCTTCGGGGAAAAGACAATGCATTTGAGGATTGCTTAACAAAAGATTTTGGAAGTCTTCTCGACGAGCGTCCTCATGAACGTTTTTCGAAGAGGCTTAGCCATATTCATTATTCTTCCGAAATGCGACCGACGACCCGCCTCCTTCAGGGCCATCGTTACGAAGTCGATACGTATCTTTGCTATGCCGAGGCGCTGATTTTTTCTAATCATTATGACTCCGAAAGGGTCGAGGTCTGGAGCTTACAAAAGAATGGCGAGCATCCGGAACTGAAACTTCAGGTTCGAAATCGGATTGATCTGTTAAATACTTGGTTTCGCCGTCTCAACAAACATAAATTGAGACGTGAACTTGAAAATCAAATGGAAGCTCAAATTCAAAAAGCAGCTCAATGTTTAAATGAATAAGGTTTAAACCCAGGCACAAAGCCATCTCCAGAATGTTCCATGGCTCTCGTTTTAGCTCTTTCCCCCTTAAAATGCGTTAAACCTCGATCTCTACTTGTCTAGCGCATCATGATAAAATAAGAATGGAGTTGGAGGAAAACCTTGGAGGGATTCCGCTCTCAAATTTTAAGAGTCATTAACCCGACGATCATCGTCTTTAGTATCATCCTTGCAATCTTTTTCTTAAATCTGGGGCTTGGATTTTACTTTCATCCTCTTCCGCTCGAGGTGATAATCCTGCTTTTTTTCATCCAAAGTCTTTTGGTCTATTTAATGTTCACGCCGACCCATGATTCCGCCCACCGCTCGGGCCACCCCATTCCATGGATCAATGAACTGATGTTACTGGGAACTTGGCCCATTTTTTTGAGTAACCCGTTTTTGTTCCGGCGAATGCATATCATTCATCATACCCACACGAACAAACCCGGAATCGATCCCGATCATTTTACTTCGTCAAATCGATTATGGAAGAGATGGGTTTTGGCTTTTCTTCTGCCGTCTTATTATCATTACTATGCGTTCAAGAATTTCCGACATCATTTGAAAGATCACCTGA
>CAZSZT010000208.1:0-4293 GCA_964611175.1 uncultured Bacteriovoracaceae bacterium | reverse complement strand
AATATTCGTTACTTGGCCTTGAATTCCAAAATCTAAAAGTTTCTGTTCAAGAGCACGTGAATTGGCGATGAGTTCATCTTTAGAAATTTCAAAACCTTTTTCCACCGCCAAATCGAGAAGCTGAAGGCTTGGAAGTTCGTAGCGAGAATTTGTTTTGTATTCCTTTCGTCGTGGAGGAGCTCGATCCATCAAAAGGACGCGGTCCGATTCTTCGGTCTTTTCTTTCGTTCTTGAAAAGAGCTTTAAAAGACCTGGAGCAAGATCATCGCCTTCTGTTTTTTCTACTTTTGTCGACATCTCTTCGGTTTCAGGTCTCGGTTCCAAATCCAAGCGTTGTTGTCTTGGAATTTCCATCGTTGCCGGCTCGCGTTTCTTAAACAAATCTTCGAGTTTTTTGACCATCGGCGCATGGGAAGTCGGTTGGGGGTGTACAGAAGGATTTTTTCGAAAGGGAAGTCGAAATGAAAATTTTGGAAGCGCGAAGGAAAAGCGAACGGAGGGAAAAAATCTCTTTGATTGAAGTCTTGGAAAATTGGGAATCGCGACACCTGTTTCTCCAAAGAGAACGAACGAAGCCCAGACGCCTCCTGCAAATAAAAGGCTCGCACCAAACGTACTGAAACAAAATATTCCCGTTTTTGCGACGAGGTGCCCAATCGCCCCCCCTAAGGAAAGTGACTCATACATCTTAAGCGGAATCAACCCCAGTAAACCGGAAACGCAAATCGTAAATAAAAGAATAGCAACCGGAGAATGCCATTTAGGTTTTTGTTTTGATCGCGAAGCGTCTGTCAAAAGGATCGATCGGGTTTTGAGGCGTTTTAATCCAATGAAAAATGCCGCAAGGGTTAGTAAATAAGACACGAGTCCTAAACTCTGAAGCAGCCCATCTGCCAACCAGCTTCCAACAAGACCGCCGAGATTGGAAATTTCAGAGACATCTGAACTTGCAAAATTCCACGACGGGTCCTGAGTCGAATAGGACAGTAGACTAAGGGCGGTATACGTGGAGCCAATGAGACAACTAATAGCGAGTAGTGGTTTCGCTGGCCTTTGAGCTCTAAGTGTTGGTTGCAAAACGACGCCCCTCTTTAAACCCTTCTCTATCAGTTTAAAGCAAAGGTGCTAAATTCTTGAGAAATTTCGATAGTGCGACGCGCTAATATCTAGTGGATACTCTTGGGGTTTCGTGCCATGGTTTGATTTCCAGTAAAATGGAAGTCTCCTTGTTATCCCTATTGTCTTCGACGTATATAAGGACAGGAGTTAGAGAAAGGTCATATGTTTGGATTAGGAACCACAGAACTTCTGATATTGTTAGGAATTGTTGTTCTTCTTTTCGGGGCCTCCAAGCTTCCTCAATTAGGCTCTGGAATTGGGCAGGGAATTCGAAATTTTAAAAAGGCCATGAAAGAGAATGACGCGATTGACGTGACGCCAAAAAAGAAAGATGAAGATAAAGACGAAAACTCAAAAACGTCCTGAGGATTCAAAAAAACTTATTTGCCCAGCTTCAAAAAGGATTTTTTCCGATTGCTTTTCCCATTCGCGCGCACGTTCAAAATCAGGGTGTAAGCGCTCAAATTTTTTAAACTTTTCGGTATGCATACGATGCCGTTCTCGAGGAAAAACAGCGTGGAGCATTTCATGGAACAAAATATGTTCCAAAAAATAAAGGGGCACACGTGGACTATCCAATCGTTTTGAAATCGTGATCGTTTTCGTCCGTTCTTGGTAGGTTCCAAGAATGATTCTAGACCTGGCTTTTCCAGATTTTCTCGATGACCAGCGTACCTCCAGTTGAAGGCTTCCATCAAAATAAAGACGGTTAAGCCGATCATAGAGAGAGTGAAGATCGTATACCCGGCCCAAACCTTGAGTGCGGTTTAGGGATTGCGCTAAGCAGTCCATTCAAAAAGAGGTCCGTGTTTAGTTCGTCGTTTTTCAAATTCCTTTAATTTTTCCTCGGCTCTTTGGAGAATGGGCTTTGGAATTTTCGCAAGTTCCGCAACATGAATTCCATAACTGCGAGAGGCTGGTCCTTCTTCAAGACTTCTCGTGAAAATCAGCTTTCCATTCACTTCTTTAATTCCCAAATGAAAACTTTTAAGGCGTGGAAGACTTCGTTGAAGGTCGGATAACTCCAGATAATGAGTCGCGATCAAGCTTAAACATTTCAATTCATGGACGTTTTCCGTGATGGCCCAAGCCAGACTCATTCCATCATAAGTCGAGGTTCCTCGTCCAATTTCGTCAAAAATAAGCAGCGAATTCTCTGTAGCCCCGCAAAGCATGGAAGAAACTTCATTCATCTCGACAAAAAAGGTGCTTTGCCCCGTGGTCATATCATCCGTTGCTCCCATTCGACATAAAATTCTATCGAAGATCGACAGCTCGGCGGATGCTGCGGGAACATCCGAGCCGATTTGATGAAGAAGAGCGATCAAAGCAGACAGTCTTAGAAGGGTCGATTTGCCAGCCATATTGGGTCCGGTTAACAAAATGATCTGACTGGAATTGGCTTGAAGTTCAAAACTCAACGGAACAAATGAGGCTGTCGAAAGTGGATGAATGGCTTCTTGAATTTTGATTTGGGGATTTCCTTTGAAAAGGCTCTTTGGAGTCGACCAAGAATATAAGCTCGAAATTTCGGCAAGACCTTGGTAAGCGTCAAGCTCTCCTAGGGTTTCTGCAAGTTCAAGAATGGCCGAACGAAAATTTTCTAAAATATCGTAAAGCCGCCTGATCTCGGACCTTTCGGCCTCTCGAATTCTTGTGTCTAAGCTGAGAAGTTTCTCCTCAATGGCCTCCAAGTCTTTCGTTTTAAATCTTTCGGAGTTTGCCAGAGTCTGAATTCGCTTGGCGGATTCCGGAATCTTTTCACGGTGAAGGGCTGTGACTTCGGCAATATAACCAAAAACCTGATGAAATTTGATTTTTAACGAAGAGATTTTGGTTTCTTCTCGAAGTCGATTTTCAAGCTCCGATAAGGTTCGGCTTGCATTTTTCTGAAGATCTCGGAGTTCGTCGAGCTCCGAATTGACTTCCTCACGAATCCAACCCAATTCCTTATCGTCGGAAAAACGCAAAGACTTTCGTAATTGATCAATCAGTGGAAGGACCCTTGAAATTCGCTCCTGAAAAGTCTCGATGATCACAGGCCCTTCCATAAACTCCAAACTCGATTCATGAATTTTAGAAAGACTTTGAAAGAGTTGATAAAGCTCAAAGGGCCCTTGGCGTCTTCTTAACAGCCGATGAAGATCAAGAACACCTGTAAGCTTTGTACGAAAAATTCGTCGAAGAGGGCTGTGGTCTTTAAAAAAGTGAATGGCCTCCTGTCGCCTTTTAATAACCTCGCGATCTTGAGTTGGGGTGACAAGCCAGTCTTTTAACTCACGTCGACCCAAGGCCGTCTGAGTTTTATTTAAAAAATCGAAAAGACTTTTTCCCTCGGGTTCTAAAAGGTGGAGGTTCTTTCGCGTCGCGGACGAAATCCAAACCTGAGAGGGAAGAGCGCGCGGATATAAAAACTGAAGGTCTTCATGAGGATGAGATTCACGAAGAACTTGAAACAACGTTCCCAGGACTTGAGTTTCTAGTTTTGATTTCGTCGGAGAATCTTCAAAGCTCGTTAGATGAAAAGCTTTTTGAATACTTTGTTCCGCTTCCATTTGATTCAGAAGAAAAAGGTCTTCCCGATACTTAACCCGAAGGTTCCATCGTTCCTGTCCTCTCTCCGCAGGAAGGCGTAAATCCTCAATGGGGAGTCTATCGATTAAATCCTGAAGGCTTTCGGAGCTAGAGCCAGACTCTAAAATGACATGCCCCGTTGCAACATCGGATGCGGCAAGACTCCATTTTTCCGGATTTCCTGAAACCACTCCGCAATAATGAGGATTCTGTTCGGAATTTAAGAGACGAATTCCCGGGCTAAACCATTGAACAATTTCGCGTCTCACCAGTGTTTTTTGTGGAGAAGCCTCCTCCACTTGTTCGGCAAGGGCCACTCGAAATCCCGCCTGGAGAATTTTGGTCAGGTAAGGTTCGACAGTGGCCACGGGCACACCACAAAGCGGGCTTGAATTTTGATTCGAAGATTTTGTATTTCGAGATGTTAAAGTCACTCCTAAAATGGGAGCTGCCTTAATCGCATCGTCTTCGAAAAGTTCGTAAAAATCCCCAAGCCTGAAAAACAGAAAAGCCGATCCTGCCTGGGCTTTCAATTCCGTCCATTGCTTCATCATGGGAGTCAGAGAATTCGCTGATATCGATCGGGTCGTAGACTCCCCA
>CAZSZT010000207.1:0-4339 GCA_964611175.1 uncultured Bacteriovoracaceae bacterium | reverse complement strand
ACCGTAATCCCGTCGACCAAGACGTCTATCTGACCCCCACCCTATTTTAGGGGTCAGGGCACTTAAGTGCCAGGTAACCGGGAACAAGCTGAGTAAAATCAAGTACTTATTTTTTTGAGATAGAATGATCTGTGGTTTCGTGTCCGTATTGTGGGGAGAAAATTGCGCTCGAAGCCCGGCTTTGCCGGCATTGTAATCGCTCGATTCTTTATAATCTTCAACTGACCGCTTCTTTGGACGACAAAGAGAAACACACTTTCATTAAAGCCTGGGGAACTCTCAACAAGACCGAATTCCTGCATCTTCCCCTCGGCGATTATACCCATGCCAAACGCCAACTTGAAAAGATTCCTCTTCTCCTTGCTTGGGACTTAACGAAAAACGAGTCTCAAGATCTAATCCGGCAATTGAAGGGCTTTTCTCTGGAAGCCAAGCTTCAAGGCGGTATGCCCTCTTCGGCGTTGATGCCAACCTTATCAGAAAATTCGTCTCGGCCGTGGATGGGAATTCTTTATGGGATTTTGACCATTGGCTTTCTTTCCGCTGGAATCGGATGGTGGCTATCTACTCAAAAACAGATTCCGTCAGAAACCAATCAAACCACCTATCTTCGCCCCAATATTCCGGGGGAAGTTCCAAACTTACCAAACTTTACAACTTCCGAACCAAGTCCTCAATTCGCGATGGAAGATCCGGCAAGCTCCAAGAATTTAAACCGCGCCGATATGACGACTCTTTTAAATGCGACGGTTTTTATTACGGACTCCCAAAAACTTGGCTCCGGCTTTTTCATTACAAACGATGGATATCTCTTAAGTAATGCGCATGTCACTTCTCCCATGGATGAACCCATTGTGATTTTAAGAAGCGGCCAACAATTTAAGGCGCAGAAGATAAGAGAAGATAAAAAATTAGATGTCTCTCTATTGAAAATCGATGTTCGTGATGCCACCTATCTTAAGCTTGGAGATGCCAATCAACTTTTTCCCGGTCAAACCGTTGTCACGATAGGAAATCCTGGAGGATTATCCTTCACCGTCACCCGCGGAATTGTCAGTTACGTCGGCCGTAATATTAACGGCGTACCCTTCATTCAAACCGATGCGGCAATCAATCGAGGAAACTCTGGCGGTCCGATGATCACCGAATCAATGGAAGTCGTTGGCATCAATTCCTTAACGTCCCTTAACGAGCAAGGAATTTCCTTCGCGCTTCCCATCAATTTCGTATGCGCACCAGAGGGAATTGCATCCCATGTACGCACGAATCCTGCATCCTGCGAAGCTTTTGTAACAGGTCAAGACCCTCTAACCACGGCGGCTTTAGATCGCCAAAAAGCCCCCTCCCCCTATCAAATGGAAGCGGACACCTTCAAAGATAATCTTCAAAGAGAAGAAAAACTCATTCGTGAGGAAACAGAGAATTTAAAACAAAAAGAGGCCTCAATCAAAGATCAGCTTCAAGCGGACTCGAGCAACTACTCGCTTCGAGAACGGCTACAACCCCAGCTTAATGAGCTCCAACTGGTCCTCGATAAACTTGCCAAACGCCAAGCCGAGGCACGCCTTCGCTATGTAAACCAAATTATTGAACTTCTTCAACGACAACGATCTGATCCACACTATAACCAGCTCATAGCGCAAATTGATCAGCAAATTAATCAGCTTCAATCCTCAAAAAAGCAGTTACAAGATTTTTTGATTCAGTAAAGTAAGCTTCGTTCAATCATGATGAAAAGAGGCTTATTCATTACCTTTGAAGGCGCCGATGGCGTTGGCAAGTCCACCCAGATCGATCTCCTTCATCGATACCTAAAGCGAAAAGGCTTCCGGGTATTTCTAACCCGGGAGCCCGGTGGAACTCCTATTGGCGAACGTCTCCGAAAAATCTTAACCACCGATTGTAAGGCGATGACCCCCAAAACGGAACTTCTCATTTTCGAAGCCAGTCGAGCCGAGCATGTCGAAACGGAAATCAAACCTCGGCTAAAAAGAAGGCAAATTATTTTATGCGATCGCTTTGCCGACTCCTCAACCGTCTATCAGGGTTACGTCCGCGGCCTTCCTCTGACCGAAGTCAAGGCGGCGAACCGCCTCGCCACCGGCGGCTTAAGGCCCGATATTACGATTCTCCTTGATAGCCCTACCAATAGTTTTCATAAGCGACTCGAAAAAAGGGGCTCCAAGGATCGCTTTGAACGAGAGACTCGAAGGTTTCATCAGAAAGTAAAAAAGGCCTTTCGAATTTTAGCTCGTAAGAATAAGCGATATCGAGTTTATAATGCCGATAAAGAACCTAGGAGCATTCATCAAGATATCGTTAAAGATTTGGAAAGAAATCTTCGTGCTTGATCATTTTTTAAGCTCAGGACGCATCCCGTCACCTCTTATGATTGAAGGACCTGGGACTTCCCAAAGACTTCAGCAAATCGTGGGCTATTCTCTCTGTGAAAAGTTGCGGGCCTGCGGAGAATGTGCATCTTGTAAAAAAATAAAGAAAGGTTTTCACCCCGATTGGCTCTCGGCCAATGCCGATTCAAAAATGGAGGATATCCGAGATCTTCTTTATCGTTTGCGTCAGCGTCCTTTTGAAGGTACCAAGCGCTGTTTTACTTTTTTTGATTTTCAAGAAGCAAGCCCTTCCATTCAAAACGCTCTTCTAAAAACTCTGGAAGAGCCTCAAGGTTATTGGGTGATTGCCCTTGGATCGACTTCTCGATGGTGCGCCCTTGAGACGATTCGATCTCGGTGTTTACTTTATCGGGAGCAAGCTCAGGAAGAAACGGATTTAAAACCCTCGGAACTGAAAGTTTTCGAATCGATTCGGGATATCCAAGAATTAAATTTATTTTCAGAAATGGAAGCCTTTTTAAAAGACCGCCAAAAATCAAAAACGATATTTCAAAATCTTTTGAATCATGCCTCGAAAAGTCGATATCCCGGACATTGGGCGAGAGTGGCGGTACCCATGGAAAAAGCTTTATCGGAACTCGATCGAAACTTGAATCCAAAAATTATTTGGGATCGCCTCTGGGCTCAAAGTTTTCATTCAGCATGAGACTCATTGATACTCACACTCACCTTTCTTCCGCTGATTTCGATAACGATCGAAACGAAGTCGTATCCCGCGCCTTGGAGGTTTGCGATTACCTCATCGACATCGGCTCTGGAACGTCTCCCGATGCTTTTTTGAAGGCGAAAGAGCTTTCCGAAAGCCAAGAAAAAATTTATTTCACGGCCGGAGTTCACCCTCATGATGCGGACAAAATCGGTAATGATCCCGACATTCGTTTCCAAATCGAAAAACTCTCAGAGCATCCGAAATGCGTCGCGATCGGAGAATGCGGCCTCGATTATTATTACCAACATTCTTCCCGGGAGAAGCAGATCAAAACCTTTGAATGGCATATCGGTCTTGCAAGACAAAAAAATCTTCCCCTGACGATTCATACCCGCGATGCCGAAGACGATACAAAAATGATATTAAAAGACTATTCGGGTCCCGGGATTTTTCATTGTTTCACAGGTACGCAAGATCTTGCCAAGTTTGGAATTCAAAGAGGGTTTATGATCTCGTTTTCGGGAATTGTGACCTTTAAAAAAGCCGAAAATCTTCAAAAGGTTTTTTTAAATATTCCACTTGAGAATATTGTGATCGAAACAGATTCCCCGTATTTAGCGCCGGTGCCCGTAAGAGGAAAGCGCAATGAATCCTCTTATGTAGAACATACCGCCCGATTCCTAGCCACTCTCCGAGGAATTTCGTTTGAAGACTTTTCCCGGCAAACCTCTGAGAACGCTTTGAAAGTATTTAAGAAAATCGTTTAAATATTTGTCCTGAGGAGTGTTGAAAAAGGTCTTAAAACCCGTTAAACTTAGGTAGCCGCATCACCAACTCTTTTGCCCTTTCCTTATTGACCCCCTCCACTGTCTCCACTCCCTCCGTTAAATGATCTAAAAGCCTGGCTTGTAATCGTCCTCTTTCTTGAACTTCGGCATAGGGAATACGATGAAACATGACCATCGAGTAACGAGGAATAAAGTACTCCGGATAATGTTTCTCCAGCCACCACTCCAATTTCTTTTTGAGTTGAAACTTTGGATCGCGAACGGAATCTCGCATTTCAATATAATTTTCAAGAGCCAGATCGGCAATAGCATTCGCGTTGGGCTTTCTCAATTCCTCAAATTTTTGAAAGAGGCGGCTCCAATCGTCGGAGCCATTTTGAAGAAGTTGATAAAGAATCGAACAATCCTCAAAAGCACAATTCATTCCCTGTCCATGAAAGGGGACGATCGCATGCGCCGCATCCCCCAATAAAAGAGCTTGATCTTGAACA
>CAZSZT010000206.1:0-4379 GCA_964611175.1 uncultured Bacteriovoracaceae bacterium | reverse complement strand
CCACCCCCCCTAACCCCTTGATATCCCCCAATATTTTCTAGGGGTCAGGGCACTTAAGTGCCAGGTAACCTGCGACCTTGATGTCCATTTTTGGGATTCGAATACCCCAAGGCCTGGGTTTTCTGTTGTAAGATCGACCATTGATCTTGATGACTCAGAATCTAATAAAGCTGTGGAAAAGATGATGGCCAATCCAAAAATCTTAGAAATTGTTGAATCCGAGTTGAAGCACATTTTGCCGAAGTCTAAGAACTCGTGATAACTGGCAATCTATTTTTTTTGACGGAGCAGTCGAGTGCACATCGGAGTGACTCGGTATCGAGGATCGACCCCGTGCGCTCGCGTTGATAAAAGCTTACGATTTCCAAAGAATTACCTTCGCACATGAATTTCCTATAGTAATGCATGGCGGTAGTCGTGTCTTTGCCAAAAAATTTTAGAATTTTGGATCCAGAAAGCCATGAATGAAAAGTGTGCCGCTCGTAATTTCTTGCGCTTGACCAGGGATAGTCTTGCGGATTGCTGACAATGCCTGCATCGACGGGGTTTAAATGGATATAACGAACAAGATGTTTGAGGTAGTAATCTTGTGAAACTCGAATCGACTTGAAGCGGTCTCGGAAAACTGGTCCGTCCCTTTTGATCCTACGATTTACTCTTTGAGCCAGGGTGTGCGAAAAATGTCTCATAGCCCGAGAAAGGTTCGGCAAGTTTGTTTGTAGGAGAATGTGATAATGATTCCGCATAAGGCAGAATGCAAAAACATCAACGCTATACGTTTCCTGAATTTCTCGTAAACCACGTAAAAACATTTGATAGTCTGTTTCATTAAAGACAATATCCTCGCGCGCTAATCCGCGATTGAGAATATGATAATAAGTTCCAGCTGCTTGATATCTTAGACTTCTTGGCATGGCCAAAGTAATTGCAGAAGGTATGCCACCCCCTAGGAACCTATTTAAATGCATTTATAAGGAAACCGTTAGTCGAAACTTTCGGAAAATTTCCGGAATTCGGCATTTGTTAAAAATAAAACGATTTGAAATTTATCGGCATATTAAAATCGCGTGGTTGTCACAGAATATTCATGCTCAGTCTGTCTTCAAGAAATTAAGTCTTTGATTTCCTTAAGTTTCGTGGTCGTTACCTGGCACTTAAGTGCCCTGACCCCTACAGGCGGAGGGAGATGGGGGAGGAGTGGGTGCGAATGAATTCGACTTGGGAGGGGGAAAGTTTTTCGTAGTATTGGACAACAATCGGGTAGCCTAGGGAGGCGCGTTGAAAGGCGGTTTCCAAGGAATCGAGTTCTTGCTCTGAAACGGGAAAGGCTGTTTGCAAAAGAAGATAAAGATTTTCGGTTTCAGCTTCTTTTGAATCCAGGGCGTAGAGAAAGATCTCGTGTGTGTTTCCAGAAAGGTTCCGCTCAACGATTTTCTCAATGGCGAGCAGTTCACGCTCTGTCATAAATCGAAACATATTTCATTTTATGAAGTCAGGCGTTCCAAAATCAATATGGGCTCGATGACGCCTAGGCGCCAAAGGTGGGACTTTTCTCCCGGATTCAAAAGTAAATTCAAAGACCTCGGAAGAATGATTCGGAAAGCTTCTATGCCAATCTTGAAGTCGGGTTTGAATTTGATGCGTCGCTACGAGAGTCTTTTTTCTCTCGGCAACGAAATGAGCTACAACCAACATCACCTGCGTTATCGCGCACAAAAATAAGACTACCGGAAGACTTTCAAACCCCTTTGGTTTCACTCGGGCTCTCTTCGAGGTTTGAAATCCGAAGAAACTTGGCAGCGCGAACGACTTTTTGCCGGACTTTTTCCCGTCGTTTGAAACTCCCGCGCCCCCAACCCAGGGGCCTTTCCACGGTCTGAAGGAACGCCCAGTAAGATCCTCTTTGGCCAAAACTCAGCTCGATAGGTATGCAAATCCTCATAGGTGGAGTTTATCTCGAGCTTTTGGGGCCACACACTACCCGGAAAGACGCCCTCAAAATGCTTTCGTCTTGCCGACGTTTTCTCCCGCGAAAAGCCATCATTCATGAGAGAAATTTTTGGAATCCATTCGAGTCGCCCACGCTTTGCCCCCAGATCATTTTGCTTACGTAGCCGTACACCCAGCAAGCGCTCCGAAGATGGAAAATAATGGCGCCTGATATTCTGAGAAAACTCCAACCCCTTTCCCTGAAGGCTCGCGGACTTTATAAGCTGACGGCTACTGGCACAAATACTGATCTTTGCTTGAGGTGGGGCGGCCAAACACGTTTCCGCGGCCAAATCCATTGCCACCTGTAAATTTTCGATTTCTCGGTTCGCGGGAAGCAGTTGGGAGCGGATAAAATGCGCCCGGGAGTGACACAGAGAAAGAACGAAAGCATCAAGGCGAACCTGCTCGCTGGACCGAAAGGCCCAATGAGAAAACAGATTAAGAGTGATTGCTAAAGCAAAGCTTAGGGGAATTAGCATGATCGTAAACAACATGGCCATTTCGGCGTTGAACCCTGCAAACGGAAAGCCAAGTCTAAAAGCGAGTTATATGGGGTTTTTACGTTTCATGGCGTCCGAAACCCGAATTTTTTCCGAAACTTTCGGTGCTTAAAACCTCAACCCAGACGGCCCCCGATTTTGAATCTTCGATTATTGACAGACCGCCTTTTAAACTAGATCTTTAGTCCGAAAGAACATCTAAAAAATTAAACCCATAAAAAAGGAAAAAGTTGTGATTATTGGCGTGCCAAAGGAAATTAAAGATAACGAATATCGTGTAGGCCTTACTCCCGCTGGTGCGGCGGTTCTCGTTCAGGATGGCCATGAAGTTTATGTTCAAAAAAACGCTGGTTTCGGAAGCGGACTCTTCGACGAACAGTATGTTCAGGCTGGCGCAAAGATTTTAGATACCGCTGCGGATGTTTATGAATCTTCTGAAATGATTATTAAGGTCAAAGAACCTCAGACTTCGGAAATCTCTTTGATGAAGGAAGGCCAAATCATTTTCACCTACTTACATTTGGCTCCGGCACCCGATCTCACCAAACAACTGCTGGAGAAAAAAGTTTCAGGCATTGCTTATGAAACGATTCAACTCGATGATGGATCTCTCCCTCTTTTAAGGCCAATGTCGGAAGTGGCCGGGCGTTTGTCGGTTCAAATCGGGGCCCATTATCTTCAAAAAGATAAAGGCGGAAGCGGTGTCCTTTTGGGGGCCGTTCCTGGAGTTAAACCCGGACGAGTAACGATTGTGGGAGCGGGAGTTGTTGGAATTAATGCGCTTAAAATAGCCGTCGGCCTTGGCGCTCAAGTGAGTATTTTTGATGTCAATCCGGTGCGGTTGGCTTATTTGGACGACCTTTATGGTGGAAGGATTACCACGATTGTTGCAAACGCCGAAGCCATTGCCGAGGAAGTGCGGCTGTCTGATTTGCTGGTTGGGGCCGTTCTCATTGCCGGAGCGAAGGCACCACGTTTAGTTACTCGGTCCATGCTATCAACCATGCGTCCGAATTCCGTTGTGGTCGACGTTTCCATCGATCAGGGGGGATGCTTTGAAAGTTCTAAACCAACAACTCATACGCATCCAACTTATATGGACTCGGGAGTTCTGCATTACTGCGTTTCGAATATTCCCGGCGCGGTTTCACGAACCTCGACCTTTGCGCTCACCAATGTCACTCTTCCTTATGCTCGAAAGCTGGCCAATATGGGACTTCGTAAAGCGCTCAAAGAAGATACGGCTTTGGCGAAGGGTTTGAACGTGCATGCGGGTGAAATTACTCAGAAAGCCGTAGCCGAAGCTTACGAATCTTACCGCTAAGTGCAGGGGCTTTTGACCCCTGCTATAATAAAAAGAACGTGAGAACGGAACCTTGCCGCGTTTTATTTTGTGATTATGATGGGGAGTTCACCTATGCTGAAATCTTATCGAAAGTCGGGTACCTGATCGATCAGGTTCGGCCCGACGCTCTTCGTCAGGTTACCGTTGGAGATCATCATCTTTATATTTTTAGTTTCCAGAAAGACGCTTCGATGCAAACCGCTCTGAAGACTTGTGAAAAACTAAAAGCTGCGGAACTCACGACTCCTATTTTATTGCTCAATTTGTCGAGTCCGAGTCCTGATTTTTTGAATCACCAGAAGTCAGAATTAGCGGCGGACGGTTATTTGGCGAACCCCTCTTCGGAAAATGTTGTTTTAGATTGTTTGGATCAGATGGTGGGATCTCCGCTCCCCACGGTTTTAAGGGGGAGTTTTCAAATGCCGGCCGATGATTTGGAGCTCCGGACTAAAATCGAGCAAGCCCAGCAAAAGGTGAACCAATATGAAGGGACGATTAAAGAATTAGAGAAACAATTAGAAGAAGTTCAAAAAAATTCTTCA
>CAZSZT010000205.1:0-4381 GCA_964611175.1 uncultured Bacteriovoracaceae bacterium | reverse complement strand
CTTCTTTGTCGGCTTTCTTCGGCGTAAACGCTGCGGTCACCTGTTCATTGGGTGACGGAGTCAGAATTACCGTTTCTGGTCGTTCAGGTAGTTGCTCGTCGGGAAATGCCGGCACCTCTGTTTGGACCTCGACCTTTGGTTTCGGAGTATAAGGCTGAGTCGTTGGCCCAAGTCTCTCGCCTTCAAGTTCTTTGGTGACGGAGATAGCGGATGACTGAATCCAGCCTGTGATCGGAAAATCGCCTTCCAAATGATAACGAACCTTCGTAAAGGTGGATTGAGATTCTAAAATTTCTAAAGAATCACCTTCCCGAAGTTGGACCAATAAGAGCGCATCGTCAGCCGATGGCTCGCTATAGATTTTTGCCGTAAGACTCACGACTAGGGCTTTGGTCGTATCCTTTGGTGACGGAGTCACTCCAGACGACGATTCGAGCGTTGATGTCGGGTTAGAAGCTGTAATCGATTCGGCCGATGACAGTGTGAATGAAAAACCGATTAGAAAGTGCAGGATCGTCCTCACCAGAAAAATCATACCGAATTTGGCCTAGAAAGTCCGATAGAAAGCGATACGATCCGCCAACCCCTGTATAGTAATCCGTTGTCTTCACCATGATTCCTGCGGTTCCAAAAACAGAATTATTTTGTGTCCGTTCACTCGACACATATTGAAAGAATGCGTCAACTGTCCAATCTTTACCCGAATCCCAAACAGCTGATTGAAATAAATCATATCCTTTAGAGCTGTAACGACGATTGTAGGAGTAGGAAGATTCGGTCTCAAGACTCTCAAGGAGGTTGAGCCTAAAGCCAAATGTGGAGGAGTAGGCATCTTTTTGATCTACTAAACCTAAATCAGTCGTCGGCGGACTCGAGTTGTTGAAGGTCTTATTGGAATCAAAAGTTCGACGTTCGTATCGTGCGCGGATAAAGGGCTGAACCATTGGAATCGGACGGTAAGAAAGTCGAACATCCCCTCGATAGCGTTGTGAACGATCGAGGGTTTCTCCAATTCGCTCTGCTTGCCGACTTCCCGGGTCAACTACCCATTGAACCGCTTGCTCCTGAAGGTGTCGATCAATTCTAAATTGTGAAAATCCCAGAGAAACAAACCACTGAGGTTTAGGACGCCAAAAGCTCTGAAGAGAAAAATGGGAACTTTTAAATTCCGCATTTGAACCATCGTCCGTCCATGGAAGTTCCAGCGTCGAATACGCCAGTAAACTTAAAGACCTTACCGGAGTGAAATGGGCACGAGAAAACAAATAAAAACGGTCCATAGACCCCTTAAAAGTTTCCGCAACGAGGGAAGCATTAAGCTGGAATTTAGTATCCGATTGCCCAGAAAAATTCGGGATATACCTAAACGTTCCACCAAAGGTGACGGAGTCAGTTGACGGATGCTTTGTAATTGGATTCGGAGCTAATCCGGCGAACAACCCCACGGATTTGGAGTCGGGGGAAGTGTCTGGTCCAAAAAAATAATCCCCGGTTATCCCATCTATCAATACATCTCCTTCGACAGCTTTCCTCCCGGCTGTGAACCGGTATCGCTCTCGATGATAGCTGGCATAAGCGTCGGTGAAACGGAATCTGTATTTATCCCCGCTATAAAGCGTGCGATTTTCCATAAGGGAAGTCGTCAAATTTCCATTTACATGTGCTCCAAAGGCCCCTTGAGTCGCTCGCACATTCATTCCCACGGATGAAAGGAGGGAATCTCCCGCATCCGTTTGCGAAAGATAACTCACACTACTCCCGCCTTGGGTTGTAAGGGGGGTCTTCAGATCGGAGCTGCTTAAGTCTCTATATTCGCAACTCCTATTAGGTTTTACGCACTCAATGGCGACATCCCGACCGACAGCAATTCCTAAAGGAGCAGCAGGGGTGACGCTTGTATCATAAACAATAGCGGCCTGAGTGGATTTAAAGTCATCTGTTTCATAAAGGAACCATGCGTTTATTCGGCCGGAATAACTTAATCGATGTTTTTCCCCAGTTTCCACTGACTCCGTCACCGCAAAAATTGATCGACCATCATTCTGAGCGAAAAGCCCGTAACTAAACATCGCCGTCAGCGACAGATGTTTCAAATACAGGCTAAAAGGGTGACGGACTAAAATCATTGTAAACCGCTCCCTCTTCTTAAATACCAAGAAATAGGAGAGTGGCAGTCCGAGCACTCCTGGGCGGAACCTTTCGTATGGGGACTTGTGGACGGTTGTGTATCCGAGTGGCAGAAGTAGCAGTCATTGGGGAGCCCCTGATAAATTTGATTTTTATGACAGGATGAACACTCGACATATCGATGGGCACCCGAAAGTCTGAAAGCGGTTTGATTATGTTTAAACTTGGAAGGCATCCAGGCAACTTGCCCGTGACAATCGCTACAAATATTTCCCATTTTGCCTAAATGGATATCGTTTTTTTCGTGGCACGAGCCGCAGAAAATTCCTGTCCCTTGGAGGCTCGTGTCGGGGCGATGGCAATCCGTACAAGGCAAGCGATCATGGCCTCCCGAAAGTTTGAAGAATCCAAGGTCATGAACTTTTTCCCCGTAGGTTACCGAAAATGAGTTTACATTATGACAGCTTTGGCAAGCTTGTCCATTTGCGCCCTTGTGAGGATCAAGGTGGCAATTTGCACAGTCCGTGACTTTCACTTTTGATATCTTTGGAACTTTGTAATTCCCGAGAAGATGGTCGCTATGACACTTTTGACATGTCAATTCACCGTGCCGGCCTTCTAGCGGCCAACCGCCAATTTTAAAGTGATCAAAATTTTTAACGACCTTAAATCCTTCGGTTCGATGACAATTTTCACAATCGTTAGGCATCGTCTCTCCATGGGGATCCTGGTGACATCCCTGGCAATTGGGTTTTTCATTATCTGCGGGCATGTTCTTAAAGACCTGATCAACATGGCAGGAAAGGCATGCCACATTTCGGTGCTTTCCGGTCAATCGGAAGTCTGTATTTTGATTATGATCGAATTGAATCCATGAGAATGTGGTGGTTACGTGGCAAAAATTACAGGTTTTATCAATTTGTCGTTCTTTGTGAGGATTTCGATGACAATCGGAACATTCATTAAATGCGATTCCCTCAAATTGTCCAGTGAAGTGACATTTATTACAGTCGATAACAAGGTGCTTTCCGGTCAGTTTAAAATCTAGTGTGTTGTGCCGTTCGATATCGAATGTGGATTCAGTAAAGTGACGAGTCGTGGCGTGACAATTTTCACACCTTTCTTTTTCAAATTGCTTTTCGTGAGGAAACCCATGGCAGTCCGAACATTCATCGAAGTTTTGATTTTGAATTTTAAATTTTGCTTTCGTATCAAAATGACAACTCTGACAGGTTGCCGCCTGGTGATAGCCCGTCAATGGAAATGCGGTTTTGGAATGATCGAAAGCCGGGTCTTTTGCTGGTTGTTTAGATTCTGTATTTCTCGTCGGTTTTAAATTTCTTTCGAAGACATCGCTCCACTTCCTATAGACGCTATGGCAGGATGAACAGTTGTTTCCAAACGAACCCTTGTGAGGATCCGCATGACAGTCTGTACATTTGTCAAATTTCAGTGGCGAAAATGTTGTGACCCGTTTTTGTTTTGCGTCCGGCTTGTGGCAATCTGCACATCTGACATTTTGGTGGCGACCCTCAAGCGCATACCTGGTGTTGTCATGATCGAAGGCCATGTTTTTTGATAAATTTTTCCATTTCTCCGCAGAGATCGAGTGACACTGGGTACAATCCAGATGTTTTTTTGATTTAAATTTGTGTTCATTATCATTTTGATGGCAATCATAGCAAAACGAGGAGGCCTTCATATATGAAGGGGTGCCGGTGGAAGCGCCCGTCTTATAATGAGTTCTCCTTTGGGTATGGCAATCGGAACATTCCACTTTTGCGTGCTTTCCGAGGAGTTCAAAACTTGTTTCATTGTGATTAAAGGAGTTCAACCAATTTGGTGGTGCAAAAATTGATTGAGAAAGACCTTTGTGCTCTTTATGGCATTGCTCACATTTGGGTTTATCGGCGTGATAGCCTTTTCGTTGGATAAGTTGAGTTTTAATTTCTTTGTGACAGTCAGAACACTTTTCGACGGCGAGTTCTCCGCCTAGGCGATTCTGATGACACTGAATACAGTTTTGAATATTGTCATACTCCGTGTGAGGCTTTGATAGAGGACCTGGTGATTTTGTTAAGAATTCCTTAAGAAAGTCCTGGGCATTTAGTGAGGTTGCAGAAAGAAAACAAATGAAAAGGCTAAGGAATTGAAAAGAATGACGAAAAAGGGGTTGTTTTTGAAGTCTAGTCATTCTCTTATCTTTTAGGGTTCGTTGAATGTATTCTGTCTTGGTTGATCGACGTCTATAGGT
>CAZSZT010000204.1:0-4397 GCA_964611175.1 uncultured Bacteriovoracaceae bacterium | reverse complement strand
GCGATTTGCTTAGGTAAATATCCGGCAATTTTGTTTAACGCTAAAGATATCTTGCCTTGATGGATCAGATGCGCGGTAAGTAACCGTCTGCAAAATGCAACGATATACGGCATTGAATATTTTGCACTCAATTCTTCAATTCGAATTAACTCATTTATCGCAACTGTAATTTGAGCGTTACTGTAATTCAAGATAGCTGCATTTAAGGCGGTCATAAGTTCGTCGCTGAGCATTTCCAGTTTGTGGAATAAGCCCTCGGCAGATTTATAATGTTGCAAAGAGGTAACAAGTTCCCCTCTTCGGTAGTCGATCAAGCCAAAGACAAAATGCCATTCCGCAATTAATCGATTGTTTCCAGTATGGTACGTGTCAATTCCAATTTTTGCGCTTTCTAAGAGTTCAAGAGAGGAATTTCCAGCCGTACCCGGACAGCACTGGGCCTTTTCAAGCAGAGCTTGAATATATACTTCGTCTCCTTCAGATAATCTGGAAAGAATCTCGTCTAAATACTTTGTAGCGGTTTCAAGTTCAGAAATGGTTTGGTAGTGCTTCGAGAGTTGGAGCAATATCGCAAAGTGTTCGGCGCTCCATTTCGTTTGAGTCAAACAAAATTCGAGTTCCTCGATGCATTGTTTAGGTCTTTTCGCATACGCTAAGGCTTTCTGCCTCGCTAAAATTCCATTCCACTCAAGGTCTTTCCATATCGCCTCGCTTAATTCGGTAATATCGGCAAAATCCCCATGTTTAACCATCTCGTCCGCAATTTCACTAAACACCGTCGCAGCTTCGAGCTTCGCCCCATGATTTAAATAGTCACGAATTTTGGCCTTTTGGTTGCAATAGGACTGTTCCTTTGGGTCAATATGACATTCATATAAAAATGCATTTTCTGGGACTTTTCCAAGTTTATTGGAAGGGGTCGTTAGGGTGGCAATGATTTTGAGGGGTCTAGAGTCTTTCGAAAAGAATAGACAGGCCTCTTGAAGCTCTTGAATCTGATCTAAATTGTCGATAACGAGATAATGGGCCTGTTCAACGGCAAGGGAGCACAAAGATTTTAACTGGTCGAGGGGAACGGGGTTTTGAATAGAAATCCAAAAGCAATGCTCCTCGTTAGATTCAATCTTTCTCATGAGTTGTCTCAAAAGAGTCGTTTTTCCCGATCGCCGGCCCCCCCCGATGAGTAAGACTTTATAATGTGGAAGGACATTCGCCTGGAGTTCCGTCGCGGTCGCGGAGTAAGTTGTCGGGGGTGAGAGATGCATGGGCGGGGCGAGGAAATTTGTATTTCTAAATTCATCCGGCGACACCATGATGGGTTTCTCTTACGGGGCGGGGAAGATTCAGTCAACATGAGATAAATAAGGACTATTTAAAATTAATAACCTAAAAAATAATCTAATCTGTTGATTTTTCTCAATTTTTTTATAATCTTTGCTTTTCGATAAGGGATTCTAAATTCGAACCCGTTGACAGCGAGGACTTCGGTGGTAGGTCAGAGAGGGTTGTTCATCGAGTAAGTAATGACGGAAAATGTGTCTTAATTTTTCAAGCCACGGGCGATCTTTTAGGACCACCCAGTCAGAAATTTCTTGAATTTTTTCGATTTTAAGGTTTTCGATCTCGAATTCAGGGTGTGGGCCAAAAGTTTTTGAGGCACGATTAAACAAAAACCAATCCAAAAACTCCTGTTCGTAGTCGAGGAAATGTTCTTTGGCTTTTACTTTCGATCGAGCATAAAGAATGGCCACGATTTCATTTCGGATGCGGGCGGACGATTTCTCGGTTTTGTTCTTGATGCTGGCTATTACCTTCATTTTCCCGGAGCGGTAGTCATGAAAGTGACCGAGTTCATGAGCCACGGAATAGAGGGTAGCCACAACCGTGTTATTGGCGGCGTCGAAATAGCCGTGCGAAACTTTCTGCCCGGTGTCCTTTCGAAGTTCTTGAATGCTTTCATAAAGTTGAAGCCGAGGTTCCCCCGGTTTTTGAGGTTCCACAAGGAGCATATTTTCTATTTTAAACGAAATTCTATGCCCTGCACTGCTCTGGCGTCTCTCTGACGCAGGTGTTTACAAGAAGTCCCGCGTCATTCATCCTAAATACGATATGCTCTTTTCAGGACCCGACGGAAAAATTACGACTGAACCGCCGATGGTCTCCTTTTTGGACCACGGCTTTTTATTTGGAGATTCGATTTATGAAGTTTGTCGAATTTACGAAGGAAAATTTTTCGGATGGACGGAACATATCGATCGATTGATTTTAAGCGGGCGCTTTATGGGGCTTTCCGTAGAGGCGAGATTGTCGGAGATCAGGGAGAGGGCGGAAGATCTTTTAAAAAAACTGGGAGAGCCAAATGCCGTTGTCCGAATTATCCTGACCAGAGGCATCGGGGTTTTGCATATCGATACTCGATCGTGCTTAAGTCCGAATTTATTTATGGCGGCATGGAAGTTCGATCGGACGATGCTTCCACAAACTCAAAGACTGGTGATTGCCAAAATTCGTCGAAATCCTCGCGAAGCTTTGGATCCCGCCATTAAGAGTGGCAATTATCTTAATTCTGTTCTGGCATTCAAAGAAGCAACAGACTTGGGGTATGACGATGCTGTTCTTTTAAATCCTTCTGGAGATGTGACCGAGTTGACCACCAGTAATATTGGTTGGATCAATCAAGGAAATGTGGAAACCCCAGATACCGGTGTTGGTATTCTTCATGGGGTGACTCGTAAAATCTTAACCGAAATTTGCCGAGTTGGGATCGGGCATTATGGCGTCGATCGCCTCCGGGCTGCCGATGAGGTTTTTGTGTTATCGACATTGAAAGAGGTTTTGCCCGTTTCGGAAATTCGATTCGAGGATGGGAGCATAAAAAAATATGAGAAAAATACAGGAACTCTTGAACTTCAACGGCTTTTTAGACAGGCGGTGGAAGAACGCCTTCAACAAGAAAAGAGTTTATGGATATGAATTCTGAGGTGCCCTTTTCGTGGCGTTTGGCATTGGATAAAGTCTGTATCGCGATTGCGGGTGTCGTTCTTCTGCTTGATCAGATCACAAAAGCTTGGGTCGTTAAGAGTATTGAATTCGGGGAGGTTATCCGTCTTTTTCCTGGGCTAAACTTGATTCACACAAAAAATAGGGGGGCGGCGTTTGGGATTTTTAATTCTTCGACGCCGAGTTTGCGTTTGGTGTTTTTTGGAATCGTGACGTTGATTTGTCTTTATTTGGTCGTCTATTGGCTGGGGACGACACCTCAAAAGAACAAAATTCAGCGCTGGAGTCTCGCGCTCATTTTAGGAGGAGCGATCGGGAATTTGATTGATCGTGTCATGAATGGGCAGGTCACGGATTTTATCGACGTTTATTTTGGGACGTACCATTGGTATACTTTCAATATTGCTGATTCGGCCATTTCTGTTGGAGTAACGTTCATTATTTTATCACTCATAGGGTGGATCAAAGAACCGAGGTAATGGGTGTTACCGTTTCTATTTCAAAATTCTTCGTTCGAAACTCCAACTTACTATGTTCTTTATTTGTTGAGTTTTCTGGCGGCGATTATTTTGGCTACTCGAACATCGTCTCGGTATCAGTTATCCCCTGTTCGGGCCGTTGACCTCGGGATCGTGGCGTTTACCTCTGGAATTATCGGGTCGCGACTTTTTCATATTTTTTTCGAAGCCCCTCACTACTATCGGGAACATCCGATTCGCATTTTTTACTTATGGCAGGGGGGCTTTGTTCTTTATGGCGGCCTTATCGTAGGTTTTCTGGCTTGTTATTATTTTCTGCGACGCTATCAAGAGCCTGTGCGTCTTTGGGCGGATGCCGTCGCTCCGTGTATTCTTTTGGGAATTGCGATCGGTCGAATCGGATGCTTGGCGGCGGGGTGTTGCTACGGCCATGAGGCGGATGGGTTTTGGGGAATGGTATTCACGCATCCAGGCTCGGCGGCCCCTTTAAATATTCCAATTCACCCGACTCAAATTCTTGAATCTTTCGGGACTTTTATTTTGGCGGGCATTCATTACTGGGCTTTAAGAAAGCCACCCCGAATTCATGGAACGGGGTTTATTTCAGCCACTCTTTCTTACTGCGTTTTGCGTTTTATGATTGAATTTCTTCGAGGAGATCCGGAACGAGGGTTTCTGTTTAACGGTCTATTTTCTACGAGTCAGTTTATTTCACTTCTCGTGATCGCGGCATCCGTGACCGCTCTGGTTTATTTGCATCGACGAGGAAAAGAGCCCTAACGGGAATAAGTTCTTAGGATCGCGTCATAGTACGCGAAGGCCACTGTCAATGCGGTTCATCCGAATAGGGGTCAGGGCACTTAGGTGCCAGGTAACTGACATAGTTTTAAGTAAAATCAATGACTTAAGTTTCTCATG
>CAZSZT010000203.1:0-4450 GCA_964611175.1 uncultured Bacteriovoracaceae bacterium | reverse complement strand
TGTAAATTTCTTCGCGTGAGTTTCGATAAACCGCGTCGGAGTGCGCTGCCGCTAAACTGTTTTCCGTCCAATATTTTCGGAACGAACGAAAAGCATTCGCAACCACACTGCAAATTTTGCTTCGTCCGCCGAGAGACGAAGAGACAGAGGGCGTGGGAAGTTCGGTGAGAGTATGACAATTCATAATGAAGCTCCTTTAGGCTCGACAAAGCCGGTTATATTGGTTGGCAAGATCGAGAAGATCCGAATCGAATCCAAAGATATCGACGGCTAGTTCCTCGTAGGCGCGAACACTGTTCCATTTGCAGTAAGTGCAAAAGACGTGTCCATCGCGCTTCACGATGTTTGGGCTTTCACACTCCAAACATTTCGTGAAAACAGAGGCTGGTGCTTTTAACCTGCCAATAGATATCGCTATGGGATTCGTCGATTTCATCTCAAAACTCCTTTTTCTTGCGAACTTTTGTCTGCGTTCTGAACCCCCTTCATCAAGAAACGTGCCAACTCGAATTACAATTTTGAAAAAGGAGTTAAACTTTTGAATTTGTTAAGGAGTTGAGAAATTTTTCGAAGGAGAACTTTGATGAAAAATCGTTCGAAAGTTTATATTTTCGAACAGCTATCGTTCGAATTTTCGAACGCTCTCGGTAAGTAAATTTGCCAGGGGGGCTTGCGGGATTTGACCTTTCATCTTATAAAACCCCCCGCGAGAACTTATGGATTTAAATAGACCTACCACCATTGATAAAATTCCAGACCGTCATGAAGATTTAGTGATCTTAAGTTTGGACGATGAGTCTCTTTCTCAGAGCCGTCTCAAACTTTTATTTGATCGACCGTTTGACGATGAACTTCCCATTGAATTTTTGACGACCCAATCGGTCACTTCGGCCAAAGAGATTATTGCGAGTCAAAAAATTCATGTTTTGCTTCTCGATGTCGATCTTGGTCGCCTTCCGGACGGCACTCTTCAGAATGGGATCGAAGCGATTCCTGATTTTTTACAGCTTAACTGTTCTCGTCAAATCTTGATGATTACCGGAAGCCCTGACCTTCAAAATTGTGCCGAGGCCATGCGGTTAGGTGCGTTCGGTTATGTCACGAAAGATATGAACGATGATGTCATTCGGGCTCAAATTCGAAAAGCGGCTCATGTGGCACAACTTGAAACCATGCAACTTCGAAGCAGTAAGATGAATCGTTCCGGGTCCGTAGATCTTGCGGGAGATTCCGCAGCGATGAAGGCCGTTCGATCTCGTTTGATTGCGATGGCCGAATCCAGCCGCCCCATTCTTATCATTGGAGAGACGGGCACCGGAAAAAGTCACTCGGCACGGCTGCTTCATGAGCATCGAAAACAATTTTTAAAACAAAAAGATCGCCCCTTTTTCGCCGTCAATGTGGCCGAACTTGGAAAGGATCGAATCGAAAACGAATTGTTCGGTCACGAGAAAGGTTCCTACACAGGAGCCGATCAAATGAGACAAGGTTATTTGGAGTTAGCTGATGGAGGAACACTCTTTCTCGACGAAATCGGAGAGTTGCCGCTTGAACTTCAAGCAAAACTTCTGAAAGTACTCGACGAAAAAAAATTTAGACGCATTGGAAGTCCGACAGAACGAAGTTCCAATTTTCATTTGATTTGTGCGACGAATCGACCCTTAGAGGAAATGGTGGAACGAGGAGAGTTTCGAGAAGATTTGTGGATGCGAATTTCTACATTGCTGGTTCAACTCCCGACCCTTAAGGAAAGAAAAGAAGATATTCCGCAACTCATCCGAGCCTTACTTCCTAAAGCGTGTACGGATAACAGTGTCTTTGTAAGCTTTGATGATTTACCTCAAGATTTTATAGATTATCTTTACGACGTACCTTTTAAGGGAAATGTTCGCGGACTCGAACAACAACTTTCGAGGCTCCTCCTTTTTTCTCCGCGCGATAAGAATGGATTACCTCTCTTAACACGGTGGAGAGAAGTTCCCGGTTTAGCGTTAAAACGTTTTTCAGCTTCGAGCAATCACACTCCAAGAACACTTTCCGAATTTGTAGGACAAAACTTGGATTTCAATTCGCCTGATTTTTCCGGCTATCAAGAATTTATGAGTGAAATGAGCGAAAAAATATTTCGCTCCGCTTTTGCACGCTTTCAAGGAGTAAACGAAGTCGCACGAGCGTTAAAGCTTTCGAAAGCAACCGTCTCTTATCACAAGCGTTCTCTTCGACTGGTAACGGCTGCCTCTAAACCTATTGTGAATACGGAAGGAAAACCCAAATGAACCCCAAAGACATTTCCGAGTTTCTTCATCAGTTAGCCGATGTTCAAGGAGCCTTTGAATCCAGTGTCGCTTCCTTGGATAATCCGAGAGGAAACCACGATCTCGCAAAACAAATCCAATCAAAAGCTCTCGAACGATTCAAATTTGTCAGTAGTGAATTTCGAAACAAATTTAAGGAGACATCTACAATGAAACCAACCGACATGGCCCTTTTGGGTCTTATCACGATGGCCCCCGGAATGATAAACGCCGAATCTTTACCTCCGAAAAAAGTTGCCCTCATCTTAAAAGCTTCAAAGAATGCTTTCTATGACGGGATTGTCTTTGGAGCGAAAGAAGAAGCTACAAAATACAATTACCACATCGAACCGGTTTACGGTTCTTACGAAGACGATTGGCAGTTTGAAGTTTCATTCTTGGAGCGTGAAGCCGACAATTATGATGCTTTCATTCTTGATCCGATTCGGTCGGATGTATTCACGAAAGTCCTAAAAGTCTTAAAGGATAAAGGAAAACCTGTTGTGATCGTGGACTCTCCATTAACGGAAGGTAGTGATTCGATTCTAACAACCGTGAGTTCTGACAATTTCGCTGGAGGCAAACTGGCCGCCATGTATATCGCCGGAGAACTTCTACTTGAAACTCCGACAAACCCTTGTGTCATTCATTTTTCCGGAAACGCAAAAGCGAAAGGTCATCAAGATCGAAATGATGGGTTTTTGAAAACTCTTCGTTCTCGTATTCCCCAGGTGAAAATTGAAACTTTTCAAGGACTCTCCAGCTTTGAGCAAGCTCGAAAAATTGCGAGCGAAAATTTAACGGCCATTTCCCGATGCGATGCCGTTTTCGCTGGCAGTGATACGATGATTCTTGGAGTTTTAAAAGCTTTTGAAGAGAAGCGCATGCGCTCACCGGCCATCATGGTCGGATACGATGCGATTTTGGAAGCGCAAAAGAAGATTCTTGCAGGAAAACTCACCGCAAGCGTTGAGCAGTTTCCAAGTAAGATGGGCATTCAGTCCGTTCAAGCACTCGATCAATTCTTTCGTGGTCTCGACGTTAAAAAAGAGCAGTTAGTGATTCCTCAGCTTTCCATGAGAAAGCTCCAAGTCGAAACTTATACCGAAGAGGATTTGGAATCTCATCAACCTCGTGAAGGAACGAAAAAGGTTGGCACGAAGGGCTAAGAGTATGAATTCCTTGGTACGAAAGAAGCTTCCATCTATTTTGACCTACCACTTTAAGAATTTCGGAATTCTTGTGGTGGCGGTCGTGCTTCTTTTCGTCTGCCTCTTGGCGTTTGTCCGGCATCAAATGCAGCCTTACTTTGTAGCAAAGATTCAAGAGACTGTTCGTGAGGCGGTGAGAAATCGCTCCATGCCCATTTCCCAGTCGCTCATCGGCGATGATGTTTTTAAGGCCAAGCAATATCTCAATGACAAAAAATTTCTTCCCCAAGCAACGTCCAAAAAACTTATTCAAATACAGAATGATCCGGGTTGGAGTTGTCACGGAGAGCGAATGGAATTTGACGGAGGAGAAACCTGTTTGAAGAAAGCGACTGTTTCCTTTAATTTTCCATTAAAGACTGCGGATAACCGATTGGGTCGTATCGAAGTCGAAGTTCCTGCCCGTATCGGCGATTGGCCCCCTTATCGACATCTTTTCCAAGGTGTTCTCGGTTCCGTAGCATTTATTTTATTTCTTGTAGGAATTTTGATGTGGGGATATCGCAAAAAAATTGCCCTTCCCATGGGGGCGACCCTTCAAAACTTATCGAAGGCATCGGATGGAACTCATTTTGATCCGATTCTTGAAAAGTTGCCGTTTCGAGAAATCTATGATGTCACGTCTAAGTTAGCGAATCGGTCATCGGAACTTACCGAGGCGAAAATTGAACTTCTCGAAAGCCACCATAAAGCGCGGTTGGGAGAAGTGGCCTCTCAAGTTTTCCATGATATTCAGTCTCCTTTAAAAGTTATCATGGGAATCGCAGAGCAACAGGGAAATATTTCCGACGAAAAACACCGACATCTTCTTAAATATTCTTCCCGTCGGATTGAGGCGATGACACACGAACTTCTCGAAGAACATCTTCATCGGGAACGAGAAAATTATTTCACGTTCCTGTCTCGCCCCATGACATCCATTTTCAACGAAAAGCAGGTTCTTCT
>CAZSZT010000202.1:0-4498 GCA_964611175.1 uncultured Bacteriovoracaceae bacterium | reverse complement strand
CGAATAAAACATTAATAGAAATATAAGAAAGTAAAGATACCAGGACGATGCTGGAAAAAATTATTGAGCCAAAAAAGTTCTTCTGTTTTTTGTGCTATAATGATCTTACGTGCCGAAGCTGCGACGGACGATGTAAAGCCCAGGACAGTGGTGCACACCAAAATTAAAGAGAAAAATAGCAATAGTAACGAATAAAACATTAATAGAAATATAAGTAAGTAAAGATACCAAAAACAATACCTTATCCATGCCATTTGCCATGCGGACAAGCTCTGAATTTCTGTAGGAGCGTCGAGATGGACCAGGCCTTTAATTCAAATCTCAAAATAAAAATCACAATCTAAACTGTTCGGCGTTTTGAGGAGTGTACAGCCTTACACGCCGAATCAATTTCCTACGCAAGAAAAGAGCGGAGCTAGCTTGATCTTTTCTTGCATCGAATTTCATTCGGGCAGGTGATTTATGGAATCCAAAGGTTCAATTCCTGAAGGATTTACTGAAGAAGATTTCGAGGCCGTGGTGGACGTTTTTCGAACTTTAAAAAGATGGAGAGACGAAAATGATAATCTGTTAGAGCACAAGGAAGATAAAAATGAGCAACTGGATCAAAGGAAATAGGAAGGCGCTCGCTTTCCTTCGAGTAAGCAGTTCCAAGCAAGATGGTGGGACATCTCACGACAATCAGGAGCGTCAGATTCGTGAGTATTGCGACACAATGGAACTTGAACTTGTAGAAGTCGTGAAGCTCGTAGAATCCGCCAAAGATGCTGATGGACGCAAAGAATACAATGCGGCTCATCAGCGAGCGTTAAAACAAGACATTCGTCATTTAGTGTTTCTTATCTATGATCGGGAGACGCGAAATTTAACAGATAATGAAATCAATGAATCCTTAGTTCGAGAAGACAAAATAGTTCTTCATTATGCTAGTGATCGAAAAGTCATTCATAAGGGAAGTCCCGACGCTGATTTCTTTTTGCGAGACATTCAAGCCGTTACGAATAAAAATTACATCCGTATTTTGAGTACGAAGGTTAAAGATGCGCTTCGAGTGAAGGCTGAGGATGGATGGTATCCCACAAATCATCCGACATTGGGATATGTTCACTACCGCCCATTAGATGCAAACGGTAAACCCTCAAAACAAACAACCATCATTGTCGATCCGAATACGGATAATGTGCGTCTAGTGAGGCGAGAGTTCGAACTAAGGGCGATTCATAGGCTTTCATTCAGAGAAATTCGAAAGCAAATCATTAAGGAGGGGCTTGTACCCGCAAACAAAATTAAAACTTATTATGCGTCAGGGATTGAAAAGCGATTAAAAAATAAATTTTACAAAGGTTATTTCGATCACGGTGGGCTTGAATACAAAGGTAAGCATGAATTGATAATCTCTCCAAGCATCTACAACGCTGTGGAGGAGAGTTTTGGATGGCGAGGGCGATCCACTAAAAAGAAGGGGGTATTCACGGGCTTTATCCGATGCGCTGATCCAAGTTGTGGGTGCCAAGTTATTTACGATCCAAAGGTGAAAACTAATCGCGCCACGGGTGAGAAGAGAACCTATCATTATTATCGATGTTCAAACTCTAAGGAGATTCACCCAACGATGCGAGGCATGACATTGACGGAAGATTCGATTTGGAATGGTTTTGAGCCCGCGATTCACGCAGTATCTATTTCTGCGGACTTCGCCCAGAAAATTGCTGATGCATTAAACAAGAATAAGGAGAAAACTTTGGATGCGGCTCGAAGAGAGATTTCTGCGTACAGCGGCGCTCTTAAAGGGCTCGAAGATAAAGAGGACAGAATCTACGAAGATTATCGAGCTGGTGTGCTCGATAGTGAAGCTTACAAGCGTCAGGTCGAGCGCATACGAAAAGATCGTCGGCATTACACAGAATTGATGGCACAAAAGAACCTTGCAATTACCGATGCTGGCCTTGAAACTGCCAAATCTGTACTCGAACTCGCTACTAGGGCGGAATCATTATGGAATTCTAAAAATAGCTACGAACGCCTAGATATGCTGAATAAGTTACAGTCGAACCCGCTCTTAGATGGCTCAACTATCAAATATCATTTGCGAAAACCTTACTTGAAACTTGTCGAAATGAAAAAAAATCAGGAATGGCTCCCAGGGAGGGATTTGAACCCCCGACAGGGTGGTTAACAGTCGAAAAGGGTAAGTTACACAACTTACTACAACCTACGATAACCTCCTAAATCGACCGATGTTTTCCGATTTTGTCTTGCGCTGAGTAACGACCACATGCGATGTGTTTCGCTATATTTTTCTGACACTGGCCTGACATAGAGACGAGGTGATTCCTGGTGGGTGCGCGTTCAAAAACTAAACTTACAAAATCCATCTTAGATCATGCTGAGTATGTTGGTGATGGAAAAAGTAGATGCTTCATCTGGGATAGTGAGATTCCAGGATTTGGGCTTCGAGTTACTCCTTCTGGCTACAAGTGCTTCGTCTTGAATTATTATCCACAAGGCCGGAATCGTTTGATGACGATTGGAGCTTACGGATCGCTGACACTTATTCAAGCTCGGAAACTGGCTCAAGACGAATTATACAAAATTAAACACGGGGCGGACCCCTTGGCCGTTCGAGAAGTAGAGAGAAGTGCAGATACAGTCGAACAGTTTTGCCGTGAGTATCTTGAGCGACACGCCAAGACCAAAAAAAGAACTTGGATGAAGGATGAAAGCCGGATTCGACGTCATATTATTCCAGCATGGGGCACACAAAAGTTAAGTGCCATCACTGGTAGAGACGTTTCCCGACTTCACAGTAAAGTTGGGGAACAAACCCCCATCGAGGCGAACCGACTTCTTCAGCAACTCTCTAAGATGTTCAATCTTGCTAAGAGATGGGGAATTTTAGATCACTCGCATCCAAACCCTGCGGCTGGTTTGGAAAAATTTCGTGAGCGAAAGAGAGATCGCTTTCTTAGCAGAGACGAGGCGTCTCGGTTCTTTACAGCTGTTAAGCGTGAACCCAGTCTATATGTTCAAGCCATTTTCTTTCTCCTGGTTTTATTGGGCCCAAGAAAATCAGAGCTTTTAAATGCGAAATGGGAAGACGTTGATTTTTCAAACCAGCGTCTTCGATTGCCAGAAACAAAGAACGGCGATGTTCACTATATTCCATTACCAACTCACGCGATAACCATTTTGCGAAATCTTCCGCGTCAGCTTTATCACCCCTATGTTTTTCCAGGCTCCAAAAGTGGGCGACCAATAAATAACATTGATAAGGCTTGGGGACGAATAAAGGAACAAGCGGGACTAAATGATTTAAGGATTCATGACCTGCGCAGGACGTTGGGGAGTTGGATGGCACAAAGCGGAGTCCCGTTGCAGTTAATTGGAAAAGTTCTAAATCATAAGGACATCAAGACAACTCAAATTTATGCACGGTTTGCTCAAAATCATGTGAAAGATGCGCTAGAGCAACATGGCCGGAGCATTGTTGAAATTGCCAACCCCGATTTTCTCCGCCTTGGCGTAGACCCGTTGAAAATGAAGGTCAGTGAATAAGATGTCAGCTATTAAAGAATCAAAGCAAACGGTTGCGTCGTATCTTCAGCTTAAGATTCAAATTGCCGAGCGAGAGATCGAATGGTTGGGCAAACCCAAGGATTGTTGGCGTGTTTTGATTCCATTTGTGGATATAAAGACTTTCGGAATTGCCGCGATAATTGAAAATTTGCCGAATCATATAGAGGGGGAGTTTGGTGTTCTCAGCAGAACCGAAGGCATTGACGAAAAAGTAGTGGAAAATAACTGTATGGCTCTTCGATACGCCGAGATGGCTGCCATCGCACACGTTGGATTACAGGCCTACAGTCATCACGAAGGTTTTGAAGAAGGTTTTGCCGTCGCAAATTCACTTATGGACCTCTACTGTCAGCTTGAAGGGGGAGCTGCTATTGTTAAGCGTGTTCGTCATCTGTCCAGAAAAAAAGGGGGTAAAAATAAGAAAAACTATAAGGGGCCACTCAAGTCTTTAGTCTTTGAAATCTGTGAAATGCTGAAAATCTCCGAGCTTAAAGTGAATAGTAAAAATGTTTTGGGTGTTCTTGCGGACGACTTGTCTGACAACGATGAAGAAAGTGATCTGTTATTGACTCCGCTGCGCAATCAACTTTTCTCTCTAAAATTTCCTCTTCGAATTGCCGATGTTGAGCTCTGTCGGCGTGAAAAAAAATTAACTCTGAAAATTGACGGTGAAGAAGTTCCCAATGTCTCGTTCAACCGAATATCAAAACTAATCACGCAATTCAACAAGAGCTGAAAATTTTTATTCCCCAATGCTAAGCATCTGGGAATTTTCGATTCGTATACTGCTGCCTACGATCATAAAAGGAGGTCGCAGTATGAAGTCATTAATTGAAGCTAATCCCAAAGCGTTGTTGGACGAAACAGAAGCCGCAAAATTTTTACACTTCAGTGTCAGGGCATTACAGGCGTGGCGATATAG
>CAZSZT010000201.1:0-4519 GCA_964611175.1 uncultured Bacteriovoracaceae bacterium | reverse complement strand
CAAAGAGGAGAGACTTGCGGAATTTCGCAAGCGATATGCCGACAAAAGTCATTCCTGGGCGACGGGCGATAACGAAAACGATATTGTCGAGTCTCACTTGGAGCGGTTGCGTTCGAAATCTCCGGAAATTCGTGCTTTCAATTATGCCGTTTCCAGCAGTAAATCCTCGGAGTTGGATGAACCCGTCGATCGATTGCTTTTAGAGATGCAAAACGAGCGACTTTCGTTGGACTACTTAATGCTTCTCATTGGAGCCAATGATCTCAACGCCGACAAATTAGAAGATATGACTTCCCCGCTGGCCTACGTTGGCAATCTTGAGCGAAACTTAAGACGTATTTTAGACATCTATCCCTGGATGAGAGTCCTGGTCATGGGGCTTCCGCAAATCACCGACATCTTCGAACGTTCTAAAAATATTATTGCTTATCAAACGATCGGAACTCAGATTAGCTGCGATCGAATGCGAAAAATGATTTATGGGCCGGCTCTTATTTTTCATCCTGAAAATCCAGATTATCCAGCCGTCATCGATTTAATTAAATCCTATGATGAGGGTATCCAAAACCTCATCGTTAGACTTCAAGAGGATTTTCCGGAGGCTCAATTAAAAACAATTCAAGGATATGGCAGTTCTCAAAATATAAAGAAGGCCCTGAGTATCGATTGTTTTCACCCATCGAGTTGGGGGCAAGCTGAGTTCGCCGAACTTTCGTGGCGAGAGGGGTTCTTTGCCGATCGACTTTAAGTAGAGACGTTCCTAATCCCAATCGGGTTTTTTCCGCTCTTTCTTGATTTGAGATCGGGTGTGCTTTTCAGCTAAGATTTTTTCTTTGGCGCGTTTGCTTCTTTTTTGTTTTTGCTTTCTGATTTTATATCGCTCCCGAGCTTTCTGAGATTCTCGACCTAAAATTTTTTGTTCGAGTTTTTCGCAGAGAATGGCGCGAGCGATATATCGATTATCGGCTTGAGATCGAGTCTTTTGGCACTTCACTTCAAGACTGGTCGGAAGATGCTTTAGATAAACGCAGGAACTTACCTTATTTACGTTTTGCCCGCCGTGACCGGAACTTCTAACGAAGTGTTCTTCGAGGTCTCGCTCGTAAATACCCAAGCGTTGCATTCGATGTTCCAAGTTTTTTCTTTTTTGATCGGAAATCATATGTCTTGAATTTAATCCGTTCGTGTATGATCGGTGAATGGAAAATTTTTGGCGAAAGTGTAGTTCTTGTAAAAAAGAAATTCCCTATCGTGGGATTTATTATGTTTGTTCGGTATCCACATGCCGTGCCAAAGCAACGAATTATGCCTTTTGCAGCGTTCCTTGCTGGGATGCTCATATTCCGGTGGAGCGTCATCGAGGCGAAAGCTTTTCAGCTATTGAAAAAAGGGCTCCATCGGAAGTTGAAGCTCGTCGGGATGGCTAAAAAACCGTCATGGACCGGGACACTCCATAAGGTTTATAAGATCTAAGTGTCGATTCGTCTTTGTTTTAAGAAAATTTCTCCTGACGCCATTTTGCCCTCTTACCAAACCCCTGGCTCTGCGGGTTTTGATTTTCATGCGAACGAGGATGTGATCTTAAAGCTGGGCGAGGTCAGTCTTGTACCCACAGGACTTAGCGTTGAGATCCCGGAAGGCTATGAGATTCAAGTGCGAGCTCGATCGGGATTGTCGGCAAAATGGGGCGCTTTTCTCGTCAACGGGGTGGGAACAATCGATTCTGATTTCAGAGGGGAGATCAAAATAATTATGTCAACTTGTAAGGAGGCCGTTCAGTTGAAAAAAGGAGAAAGAATCGCGCAAGGAATTTTAGCTCAAGTCCTTCATGCGAGTATTTTAGAAGCCCATCAATTATCGGTTACCGACAGAGGTGCGGGTGGTTTTGGGAGCACCGGCCGTTAAAGGGGTGGTCGTCCCAGACTCTGGTCCTTTTCGGGCAACCTCTAAAGATTCCGATAAGCGTTCAGTGAGGCGTGCGCTTATTTGCTGAATGACTCGAGTTGCCGCGAAACAACCTAAATAACCCGCCTCTGCTAACGGGCGGTTTGTAATCAGACCGTAAAGCATTCCCGATGCAAAAAGATCTCCGGCTCCTAATTTATCGACGAGTTTTACATCCCAAGTGGGGATTTCGACAATTTCTTTGCCTCCTCCGGAACTTAATAGAGCTCCTCGCGGTCCCGTTGTCGTGCAGACAACATCGGACCAGGTTCGAATAATTGAAAAAGCTTCTTGGATATCTTTCGTTTTGGTTGCATGAAGAGCTTCGGCTTCGTTGCAAAACAAAATATCGATCTTTGATTTGGTTAGGTTTTCAAAATCCTCTCGATAACGATCGACGCAAAAAGAATCGCTATACGTAAAGGCAACTTTGCTGCCCGAATCTTTCGCCATTTGAATAGCTTCTAAAGAGGCTCTTCTTGCCGAAGGAGAATCCCATAGATAGCCCTCAATATAGACTATTTTCGAAGCTTGAATGGCTTCAGGATGAATGTCCTTTTCGTCTAAATGAATGGCAATACCTAAATTCGTAAGCATGGTTCGTTCGGCGTCAGGTGTGATGAGTGCAAGGCAGGTTCCCGTTCGGTCCGAGTTTCCAGCGGGCACTTCAAACGTGATCGAAGCTTTACTTAAATCCGATCGATAGTAATTTCCGTTATCGTCACGAGCGATTTTCCCCGTGAAGTATCCCGTACCGCCATAGCTCGATAATCCGGCTAAAGTATTGGCTGCACAACCGCCCGATGTGCGCCGAATACTCGAAACTCCATATCGATCATAAATCTCTTGAATGAGTTTTTGCTGAGTCTCCGAATCGACGAGCGTCATGGAACCCTTTGTAATTCCATGTCTTTCTAAGAAATCAAAAGGCACTTCCACTTGGTAATCGAGAAGTGCATTACCAACCCCAAATACATCATATCTTTTCGTCATTTCTCTTCTTGTTTATGCGAAAGATAAGCGATTTACAATTTGAAAGGTTTTTATTTAGCTGTCGGGATGAAATGGATTTCTGGGCTCCTTAGTCAACTCAATCGCCTGCCAGAGATGGGTACATATTGGGTGGTGATTATTCATGAAAAGCAGGCGAAAAATCTAAAAAATTTAAAGTTGGGCCATTTAAACCTTAAAAATAGAATTCTTAAGGCGGGTGAGCGATTGCCTGAATTTTTAAAAGCGGATGAAACCCTACTGATTCCTGGCGTTGAAAAAAAAGATTCCGATATTTTGGTTGGGGTTTTGCCGGCTGAACCCTCGGCCTTTCATCTTTTAGGCTTTGCGCGTAGGTGTTTAAAATCGGCGCTGGTGCCTCACGCGAGGAACCTTGGCCTTGTTTTTTTGGATTCTAAAAGTGAAGCGGACTTAGCTGATTGTTTTGGAGCAGCTCTTGCCACTCGAATTTTCCTGATGCCGATTTATGGGCAGAGATTAAAGAAGCAGAAAAAATTCGAACTTCAGCAGGTCGGGGTTTTTGCTTCAAAGTCGCAAGAAAAAAATCTTCGTTATGGATTTTTAAGTGGGGAAGGAACGAATCTTGTTCGATCGTTAGGAAGTCTTCCTCCCAATGAATTGGATACCGAGATTTATGGCAAAAAAATCAAAGCTTTTGCAAGCGACTATGGATTTACCCTGAAGTTTCATTCGAAAACGGAACTTAAAAGGATGGGCGCTGGAGCTTTTACCGCCGTGGATCGCGGAAATCCGGCTTCCAAGGGTGGAATTTATGAGCTTACCTATTCTCCTCGTTCCTCGAAGAATAAAAAGCCCGTCGTTTTAGTGGGTAAGGGACTCTGTTTCGATACCGGCGGTTACGATGTTAAAACTTCTGGTTATATGGTGACCATGAAGGGGGATATGATGGGCTCCGCTGTGGCTCTTTCGACCCTGATCACCGCTGCCAAATTGAAATGGCCGTTAAAGCTCAAAGCCTATTTGGGAGTAACCGAAAATCATATTTCCCCAGTGGCCTATAAACCCGACGAAGTTGTGACTGCACTTAATGGAATGTCGATTGAAGTTGTTAATACGGATGCCGAAGGACGAATGGTGCTGGCCGACACTTTATCCTTGGCTTGCCGATCCAAGCCCGAGCTCATGATCGATTTTGCAACCTTAACCGGAATGGCACCCTTGGCGATCGGAACAAGTTATGCCGCGGGTTTTACGAACCGAGAAGCTTTTCATTCAAAAATAATTGAATCGGGAAAGAAATCCGGAGAGCGGGTTTGGACATTTCCGCTGGACAAAGATTTTGGGAAATCTTTGGAGTCCACGATAGCAGATACGTTGCAGTGTACGAAAGGTCGGAGTCCCGACCATATTTTAGCAGCTTATTTTTTGTCACAATTTGTGGAAAAAGACATTTCGTGGGTTCATATCGATTTATCCGCCGCCGATAAAGAAGGGGGGCTTGCTCATGTCGACTCGATGTTTACCGGCTTTGGGGTGCGCTGGGCTTTGGAGTTTTTAAGAACGAAATATCGGCTATAATCCTTCATGCTCTCGAAGACTCCGA
>CAZSZT010000200.1:0-4538 GCA_964611175.1 uncultured Bacteriovoracaceae bacterium | reverse complement strand
CTGTACGCAATGTTTCGGTATAACCAATAATGGATGTCAAAGGGGTTTTTAATTCATGAGAAACATTTTCAATAAATTCAATTCCACGACGTTTAAGGAATTCATTTTCTTTTAAAATTTCTTGATTGTGGTGGCGAAGCTTCAGCAGTTGATAGATCAGCACCGCAAGAAAAAAACTAAGAAAACTTATAAGAAAACCGAGAGCTGTCATTCATCCTTTGGTGTATCTCGAAAGCGATATCCTACCGCTCGTATACTTTCTATATTCGCACCGTAGGAGCTGATTTTCTTTCGTAAGTTTGTCATATGGACGTCAATGGTTCGATCCACAACGGAAATGTTTTTTCCAAGAGCGACGTCAATGAGCTCATCTCTGGAAAAGACATGTCCCGGGCGGCTTAAAAGACATTGAAGGATCTTAAATTCGGTGGTCGTTAAATGAACTTCTTTGCCATCGATTTTAACTTCATGTCGAGGAGCGTCCAAAACTAAACTCTCAAATTTTAAAACGGCAGCGATTTCATGGGGACGGCGCTCATCAAGACGACGAAAAATGGCTTTGATTCGAGCAATGACTTCTTTTGGAGAAAAAGGTTTCGTGATGTAATCATCAGCGCCTAACTCTAGTCCGACGATCACATCTGTCTCCGAAGACTTTGCCGTGATCATAATAATGGGAATTCCATCGAGGCCTGTTTGACGCTTAAGCTTTTTGCAAAGTTCTAGGCCAGGTAAGCCGGGAAGCATAAGGTCTAAAAGAATAAGATCGACATTTTGTTTTTGAATAAACTCTAAGGCTTTTTCTCCATTGTCGAGGATACTTACTTGGTAGCCTTCCAGCTGGAGGTTGTACTGAAGAAGTTCTCGAATGTCGGCCTCGTCATCAACAACCAGGACGTGTTTTTTGTGCGATGTCATTGCCTTCTGTAAAATCATAAGACAGAAACAAAGTCTTTCCAATTTCTTACGAAGACTTCAAAATCTCATCATGTCTAAGCAAATTCTTAATCGATTATGTTGCCCCGATCGGTGCCGACAATAATCAACGATCCGGGAACGTGGATTACGGACCTTTGTTTTATATGGGCACAGCTCGACCTTGAGGGAAGTACTCGATATCTTGATGTCTTGGGGGGAGATGCCAATCTTTCAACAACTCAAAAGCTTTCAATTCCAGCACAATTTCAAGTGGGGATCGCATATGAATGGATTCCTAATAAATGGCTGGCGGCGATTACTTATGATTATACGCTCAACGAAGTGATTAAAGCGGATGCGATGACAGTCAGTGGTTTTTCTTCGCAACCGATACCCCAATTTAGTGGGATCACGTCGGATATTGTTTCTGTTCCTCTTCATTATAAAAACGGGCATACACTTCATATGGGAACGGAGTATGTCTTTGATTTAGCAAAAGAAGCAAGAATCCGTACTGGCATTGGCTTAGGCTATGATCGAGAGGTTACTCGAAATAATTTTCCGAGCCCGGCTTTAGCCCCTTCCGCTGACTATTATGGCTACTGCATTGGCGCTCAATATGAGAGACCGAACGATACGTTTGGTCTTTCCTTTAATTATGGGCAATACAAATCGAATACCGATACGATCGATCCGAGCGTAACCGCAGGCACGGTCTATAAAGGCCAGTACGCATTGACCGAGGCGATGATTACGCTGGATTATCAGTTTAAATTTTAAAGCTCGAAGAGTCTTACCAATTCATCATGTAAATATCATGGTATGGATCGGATGAAAGCTTGCAAGAGCAAATCCACCAATACGACATATTGCCAGATTGTTCCTTATAGTAGGGGCAAAGCGGATTGCCTGGTGAACTCGTACGGATAAGATACGTTCCGATGAATTCGCATCGATCCAAAAAGCGCCTGCCTAGGGGATCATTTTCGTTGATATAGCAATTACCATCGCCGTCATCGTCATGCCGAATGGTGCAAGGCATGGCGGCTCGAACGACGGGCCGAGTTTCCCATTGGTTATTGACAAAATAATCGCAGGCATAACGAATTCGACAGTCTATGTATTCGTCTTCTGCAAAAACAGATGAAGTATAAAAAAGGCAAAAAGCCAATCCCAGCGCGCAAATCCCACTCCGCATTCAAAAACTCCTTCGTATGCAACCCAATTCCTAAGGAAACCCTTAATATTTATTTGTACTTAAGCATAAAGACGGATGTAAAGCGTTTCTAACGCGGCGCGGTATTTTCTTGATTTGGTAAAATGGGGGATGCGATGGGTTTTTAAATCGGATGCTGAAACCCTTGTTCAGCCTTTTGCGACGTTTAAGTACTTTATATTCGGCCAAATCATCATGATATTGATGTTCGGTGGCTCTCTTTTCTTTGGGGTTGGATTGGCGTGGGCGGCACCGTCAGTTGTTGTAAAGATTCTTGCGGCGTTCTGGGTGCTTTTTATGTCCGCCATCAGTTGTTTGGTCATTCTCCATTTGGTAAGAGGCTTATCTCGGCATAATTGGTTTGTTCGTGTTGGCGGAGACCGAATTCTCATTAACACCCGACATTTTTTTAATGGAGAGTTTCCGGAGGAAAAGCCTGTCGTTTTAGAATTAATGCTCGAAGATATTGAGTGGGCGCGTTCCGTCGTACAGAAGTTCAATTATCGACATAGCCAAAATCGAAGACTCTCCTCGAATGGTACCCACAAGTTTTTGGACTTTAAATTGAAGGCGTCTCAATTCGATAGTTTAATGGACGGGCTTAAAGACGAAACTCATTTTATTTTTCACGAGGCCGCGAAGCTTGGATGGGCCACAAAATATATTCCGGTGCAGTGGATCGAGGAGTCCAAGATTTTGCGTTTAAACTTTAACGGAATAAAGCCAAATCTAAATCGAAGCACCGAGATTTTAAGGGATTTCGTCCGAATAGAAACGGAATTGCAGTACAAAACGGACAATGAATCACAACCGACCGATGCGATTATTTTAGAGTACCTTCAACAAGGTGATAGGATGCGCGCCATTTCTCTTGTCCAGGCCCAACGAGGTCTAACACTCGAAGAAGCCAAAGATTTCGTCGATGAACTCATTGCTTAAGGCAATCCCATTAGAAATCGATTGGCGCTCACGATAATCTGGTTTCCAGAAATTCGGTATGCGTTCGGGTTTAAAATAGTTTGCACATAAGGAATGTTGAGCGCCGTTTGAAACTTCTTTGCAACCTTCTGGTCGATTTGTCCATCATTGGCTTTGCTTTCGATACATAGCCATGGGCTTCGGTTCTTAACAATTAGAAAATCGATTTCGTTCTTTTCTTTATTACGCAAATAGAAAAGTTGAAATTTTCCTTCCCCAGTATCTGTCCAGAAATGACAGGCCTTAAGAAGGTGCGAGGCCACTAGATTTTCGAATCGTATTCCCTCATTTTCAATTTCAGTCCAATCAAAGAGGTAAATCTTCGGTTCTTTTTTTAAGCTTCGAGAAACCGATTTACTCCATGGGCGTATTTCAAAATAATAATAAAGCTCTTGAAGATATTTGAGCCAGCGTTTAACCGTATCGAACGAGACTTCGAGATCTTCGCGTAAGGACTGAACGCTGAGTGGGCTGCCGACCTTATCCGGGAGGATACTAGCCAACATTTCTACTTGGTTTAAGGTGGGAAGGTGGCTGATATCGCGTAAGTCTTCTCGTATAATTTTTTCAGTTCTATTAGCTCTCCAGATTTGAAGAATCTTTTCGTCGTCGGAAAAATAGGGCTCTGGAAAGCCACCGAGTTGCATGAGCCGCTCAATGATTCTTTGAGGGCCGGGCTCGGCGGAATGAAATAAAGATTCTTTCCACTGGTCTGGAGAGTAAACTTTAAACTTTGCTAACTCTCCGAAGGAAAGTGGGTGGAGGCGAAAGTGATAGTATCGTCCCATAAGAGAATCGCCCCCCTTATTTAAAATATTCAGTCGGGCGCTACCGGTAACAATAATTTGGAGGTCATCACCGAGTTCATCATAGAGGCCCTTTAATCTCTGTTTCCACTTAGGGGATTTGTGAATTTCATCCAAAATCAAAAGGCGATGAAGTTTGGGGTTCAACAAATCAAATTCATTTTGGAGGGAGTTAGGGGATTTGGTCCAAAGGCGTCTGAAGGTTATTTCATCCCAATTTTTATAGAGGCATGCATCTACTTGAGAAGAATAAGACTTAGCAAGGGTCGTCTTTCCGACTTGTCGCGGACCTGAAACAAACGCCATTTTTCTCCGATCGAGTGCCAGTTTTTTTATGGAGTCGGCAAGATATCTTGGGAATTTCATTATACGACCATTTTCGTGTCACCCACGAATTTGGTCAAGACCATTTTCGTGTCACCCACGAATTTGGTCACGCTAGGGGTCAGGGCACTTAAGTGCCAGGTAAACAGGTTAAACCCAAATAAAATCAACGACTTAATTTTTTCGTCTTTGGTCCCAAGGAAAGTAAGGAGGTTAGGCCAAGTTTTACCTGGCACTTAAGTGCCCTGACCCCTAAGATGGCGCGGATGAAAGAGATAGTGGTCATAGGAGTTCCC
>CAZSZT010000199.1:1611-4564 GCA_964611175.1 uncultured Bacteriovoracaceae bacterium | reverse complement strand
GTATGTTTTTCCTTTTGAAGGGAAGATGGGTAAATGTGTCGGCGTAAAATTCGTGGAAGATCATCAAATCATTCAGTCTCTCCTTGAGACTTATGAAGCCCTTCAAGCAGAAGATAAATTAAAGCAAGCTTAGGGTAAACATAAACACACCCTAGATTTTCTTTATCCTCCTTTTATTTCTCATTAAACTTAAGGAATGCTGGAGTTTGGGGAATCTTTTTTACTGGCGTTTATTCCGTTGTTCGTGGCGATCGATGCATTAGGAATTCTTCCCATTTTTGTTCAGCTTACCGAAGGCCTGCCGATTCATGAGAAAAAAAATCTTGTGACGCAAGCCACACTCGCCGCTTTGATTTTAAGTCTTCTTTTTCTTTTAACCGGTAAACTGCTGTTTTCATTTTTAGGGATTTCGGAAAATGATTTTCGTATTGCGGGGGGCATCGTCATTCTTCTTATCGCCATCAAAGATCTGACATCCCATCTTAAGCCTCAGCGAGATCCGGTAGGGAATATTGGAGTCGTTCCAATCGGAATTCCGTTGATTGTGGGGCCGGCCGCATTAACCACTCTTCTTATTCTTGTCGATTCCTATGGAAGTTTTTTTACCGTCCTCTCGATTCTTGTAAATCTTTTGATCGTATGGGTCGTTTTTCAGAAGGCTGATTTGTTAGTTCGATTGATGGGAGAAGCGGGTTCAAGAGCTTTTGCGAAAGTCATGTCATTATTTTTGGCGGCGATCGCGGTGATGATGATTCGCGTCGGTATTTTTAATTTTCTAGGCATTTCATGATTGATCGGGCCATGCTATCTCGTCTCGTCCGCCCCCATATCGATTCGGTTTCCTAAGATACGCGATTGACGGTCGATATCGTGGAGGTTCCCTTTTGGGTCGAAGTTTGGATCTCCCGCGTCAACACAAGGAGAAGAGGGATTCAGATGAACTCCATCTCGCTGAAACAAGGGATCTTTGTCGATATTGCCATCGCCGAAATTTCCATATCTCGCGGAGCCTCCAATGAGACTATAGTCCATTTCGTAAGGACCTTCGCCGGAGAGATTCGAAAAACTGTCATTTAAACCATTTTCCCAAAAGATATTGTTCGCCCCGACGGTGATATCTTCCGAGTAAACATTGCGTATCCCGGAATTTAAATTAAAACTGAATGTTGAGTTCCCCACTTCCGTATAAGTGCCTGCAATATTGAGAATGCCGGAATCGTTTCGCAGAAAAACAGAATTGACGATTTCTGAGCTTGTGGAACCGGAGATGAGCGGTTTTTGATTTACAATTCCAGCGCCACCGTTCGAAATAAAGGCGGAATGTTTAACGCTGAGGTGAGAGTCGCTATATGTTCCTCTGTTTTCAATGCCTGCAAACGTATTGGTTTTAAAGAGAGAACGTTCGACTTCTAAAACGGACGCCGAAGTTCGAAGGCAGCCGCTGTATTGGTCCGATCGATTGTTGACGAAGCTGGAATCCCTAATCAATCCTCCGGGCCCCGCTTCAATATAGGCGGCGGAACCTGAATAAGAGGCATCATTATTTTCAAAACGAGTTCGGAGAAGGTTAACCGGGCTCATAAAAGAATGAAGACCCCCACCACTTGTGGATGAATTCGCAATGAATTCAACGTCTTCAAATCGTGGATCGCTTTCTCTAACGAAAACCCCCCCGCCCTTAACTTCCGATCGGTTTTCCAGAATTCGGCTTTTTTCAATCAAAACATCCCCATCCGTCACGATGTACATGCCGCCGCCTTGGCCGGCGGCAATTCCAAATGCCGAATTCTGGAAAACAAGAATATTTCTGAAGGTGATTGTTGAGTTAACAACATAGATTCCACCACCACGTTGGTTGAAGCAGCATTCGGATGAATTGGCATTTCCGCCCGTGACCGTCACGCCCTCCAGGAGCGTTGAAGAATCTGAAAGATGGGCCGCGTATACAACGTGAAAGGAATTATCATTTGCATTTTGAAACGGGGGAACATCGTTTCCATTCAAATCCCCGCTTAAAATTGTTTTATACACTAAAATATTTCTTCGATTCGGATAAGAAGACTGTCGGCCTGCGTAACCCCCACGAACTCGAACCCCGTTTTTCAATTGAAAGGAAATATTTCGATCTCCTTGTTGATTCGTCGGACGATAAATGCCTTGTGCAATCCGGATTTCATCACCACTCCAAGCATTGTTGAGAGCTATTTGAAGGCTTTGAAAGGCCGATGACCAATTTAAACCATCGCCATTCGGTGAGGCCGTAAGATCGACGTGCCAAATTGTGGCGTAAGCCGATGTATAAGCAAACGAACTCATCACAAGGATATTCAAAAAAATCTTTTTGAATCGGAAACCCATAAACCCCCGATCTATTTTTTTCTTTTATAAGAAAACGGAGCTCGAAAGATAGGGTTTTTTAAGATTTTCTGATTTTTTCACCAATCTAAGATATAGGCAAACATAAGCGGAGCGACAATGGAAGCGTCCGATTCAATAATGAACTTCGGAGTCTCAATACCGAGTTTTCCCCACGTAATTTTTTCGTTAGGAACGGCACCGGAGTACGAGCCGTAGCTCGTGGTTGAATCCGAAATTTGGCAAAAATAACCCCATAAGGGAACATCGCGCTTGAGATCCTGATGAAGCATGGGAACGACACAAATAGGAAAATCTCCCGCAATTCCGCCACCAATTTGAAAGAAACCCAAAGAATGTTTGGCGCTTATTTCGGAATACCAGCGAGCCAAATCAATCATATATTCAATTCCCGTTCGAACCGTATGAACATTTTTGATCTGACCGGAAATAAAGTGGCTCGCAAAAAAATTTCCAAGTGTGGAATCTTCCCATCCTGGGACGTAGATCGGAATATTTTTCTCCGCGGCAGCGATCATCCACGAATTTTGAGGGTCAATTTGATACAATTTTTCTAATTTTTTATCGCGAATGAGTT
>CAZSZT010000199.1:0-1601 GCA_964611175.1 uncultured Bacteriovoracaceae bacterium | reverse complement strand
AAATTCATGAGGAAAAAGCGTCAGACCCTTGCGATCCGCTTGGGTCCATTCTTCAACCATGAGATTTTGAATTTTTCTCATGGCTTCTTCTTCGGGAATACAGGTGTCTGTCACACGATTGAGTTTTCGATCTAAAAGTTTTTGTTCATCTTTGGCTGTTAGATCTCGATAGTTGGAAATTCGAACATAATGTTCGTGAGCCACCAGATTAAAAATATCTTCTTCAAGATTTGCTCCCGTACAACAAATGCCATGGACCTTGCTTTTTCGGATCATTTCCGCCAAGGAGTGGCCCAATTCACCCGTACTCATGGCACCCGCCATGGTTAAAAACATCTGACCTCCCGATTGAAGATGTTTTTTGTAGGCCTCGGCGGCTTCCGATAGCGTGGCGGCGTTAAAGTGTTTGAAATGAGTCCTAATAAATTGTGATACGGGTGAAGACCTCATTTAAAAAAATCTAGGAAAGACCATCAATGAAAACAAGGAAAAATCGCATAAATGGTCGTTTTTTTGTCTTTCGAAGCTTCTTAGGATCAGAGTAAGCTTCTTTGACATGAATATTTTGGCCTCTCCTCTCGAAATTTTCGCCAGTATTTTTTTGGGGCTTGCCGTTATTCACACCTTTTTAACAAATCGTTTTCAGGCGATTGCAAACCGATTTCCGGAAGGCTCCGTGCGAGAAAATTTATTTCACCTTTTAGGAGAAGTCGAAGTGACATTCGGGCTTTGGGCGGGGGGTTTGATTCTACTCATTTCGATGATGGATGGCCCAACGGAAGCGGTGGGCTATCTCGAAACGTTGCATTTTAACGAACCACTCTTTGTTTTTGTTATTATGGTCATTTGTTCGACAAAACCAATCTCCTGGTTTGCCGAACAGTTGATTTCGACATTTGCACGCATGGCGCCCGTATCGACTCCGATTGCTTTTTATATTTCGTGTCTTGTAATTGGTCCGCTCGTTGGAAGTTTCATCACAGAGCCGGCAGCGATGACCTTGACAGCGTTGATTTTGCGCCGACATTATTTTGAAAAAAAAGTTTCGGACAGATTTAAATATGTCACCTTGGCTGTTTTATTTGTGAACGTGTCCATTGGGGGAGCTCTTACTCCTTACGCGGCGCCGCCGATTTTAATGGTTGCTTCAACATGGGGATGGGATCTTCCGTTTATGTTTTTTAATTTTGGTTGGAAGGTCATGTTGGCGGTAGCCTTTAACGCGATTTTTGCACTTTCCATTGTGGTTAAAGAACTGGTTCAACTGAGAAGCGACGACGCAAAAGTGCCTCTGACGATAAAAGTGCCTCTTTGGATTGTCTGTTTGCATCTGGTTTTTCTTATTTTGGTGGTTGCAACCGCCCATCATCCCACGGTCTTTATGGGTTTATTTCTATTTTTCTTGGGAGTGGTAACGATCACTCGAGAGTTTCAAAATGAATTGAAGCTTCGTGAAAGTCTTTTGGTGGGATTCTTTTTAGGAGGACTCATTGTTTTGGGAGGACTTCAGGCTTGGTGGGTCCAACCTCTTTTAGCTCGGTTAGATCCGTTTGCGGTCTTTTTATCAACGACTGGGCTTACGGCTTTTACCGATAATGCCA
>CAZSZT010000198.1:0-4567 GCA_964611175.1 uncultured Bacteriovoracaceae bacterium | reverse complement strand
CAGCAGTTAAAGTCTCAACTTGATCCCAATGAAGTGGCGAGTTTTGAAGAGCCCTCTTTGATATTGAACGACCCAGTTCCGGACGATGCTCCTTTGGATATTTCGTCTGAACAAGCTCCCCTGGAACTTTCGGATTCAAGCGGAGAGGTCGAGGCGAGCGTTGAAGTCTTGGGAGACGATGAATTTGAAGTGCGCCAAGGATTAGAAGAGGTTGAATTCTTTAAATCTCAAGGTCTGAACAAGGAAGCCGAAAAGCTTCTTAAAAGTCTAAAACAAAAATTTCCAAATTACAAAGATTGGGGCCATGGGGAAACCAAATCGGCACCCGACTCATCCAAAGGAAAATCGGCTGCTCCGGAGCCCACGAAGAAAAGGGCCGTCGAAATGGAGACTCTTGGAACAAAAATGAAGCTTTTGGTTCAAGAAGACAATCGCGGGGATATTGCTGGAGATTTTTTCGATCTTGCAGGGGAGCTGGGCAAGGAACTCGAGGCTGAAGATCAGCCGGGGAAAGCTCCCGCAGAGGTTAAGGATGTCTTCAATGCTTTTAAAAAAGGCGTCAGCGAAAGCGTTTCGGCCGATGATTGGCAAACGCATTTTGACCTTGGGATCGCTTACCGGGAAATGGGGCTTTGGACTGACGCACTCGAAGAGTTTCGTTTGGTCAGCAAAGTTCCTGGAAAACAAGTTACGGCCTTTTATCAAATGGGTCTATGCGAAATGAACCAAGAGCGATTTAAGGAAGCGAAAGCTTATTTTGATCAGGCTCTTCAAGATCCGAGTATTCATCAAGATGAACGCTTAAGTGTTTCTTATGATTTGGCCGAGGTCCTTCTTAAGCTCAACGATAAAAAAAGAGCCCAAGAACTTTTTGAAACGGTTCAGAAATTAGATCCCGAATTTCGAGAAATTCAAGATCGCGTCAATAAAATCCGATCTGTGGGATGATGGAGTGCCGACTTTAGTTTTCAGTCTTTGACCGAAATCCCTGAAACTGATTCGCTTATAGTATGGATATACTCTATTGGATTGTGGGCATTCTTCTGGTTGTTGCGATCGTTTTGACCCTTAGGCCGATTCGTCGTCTTTTGATCTCTCAATTTATTATGAAAATTCTTGCCAAGGTTTTGCCCCAGATGAGCGATACCGAACGCATCGCACTGGAAGCGGGAACCGTTTGGTGGGATGGGGAGCTTTTCTCCGGAAAACCCAATTGGCAGAAGCTTTTGGATTTTAAAGTTCAGCCTCTGTCGACTAAAGAAAAAGACTTCATCCGGGGGCCCGTCGAAGATCTGTGCCAAAAACTTAACGAATGGACGATTTCACAAGATCGCCGTTTATCCGATGAGATCTGGGATTTTTTGAAAGCAAAAAAGTTTTTTGGAATGATTATTCCCGAAAAATACGGAGGTCTCGGATTCTCAGCTCAAGCTCATTCGGAAGTCATTACCAAACTTGCATCTCGGAGTTTATCCGCAACGGTCGTGACGATGGTGCCGAACTCTCTGGGACCGGCCGAGCTTCTTTTGCACTATGGTACGGATGAACAAAAAAATTATTATTTGCCAAGGCTTGCTCAGGGAAAGGAAATTCCGTGTTTTGCTTTAACCGAACCGACGGCTGGAAGCGATGCGGCTTCCGGAAAGAGTAAAGGGGTCATCTGCCGGGGAAGCTTCAATGGCCAGGAGGTTCTTGGAATGAAGCTTACCTGGGACAAGCGCTATATTACGTTGGCACCTGTCGGAACACTGATCGGCTTAGCGTTTCGACTCTACGATCCGGAGCATTTGTTGGGTGATAAGGATGATTTAGGAATCACCTGTGCCCTCATTCCTGTGGGAACGCCCGGAGTAGAAATTGGAAGACTTCACGATCCTGTTGGAAGTCCTTTTCCCAATGGGCCTACGACCGGGAAAGATGTTTTTGTTCCTCTCGATTTCATTATCGGCGGGCCAAAAAATGCCGGACGTGGTTGGGAAATGCTGATGCAGAGTTTGGCCGCAGGTCGTTCCATTTCTTTGCCGTCCCAAAGTACGGGTGGTGCCCAGCTTTGTTCTCGTTCGGTAAGCGCTTATTCCGTTGTTCGTGATCAATTTAGTACTCCGATCGGAAAATTCGAAGGTGTCGAAGAATTGATCGGAAGGATGGCAGGATTTACGTATCTGCTCAATGCGGCGCGAAAACTCACCGCAGGTGCCGTCGATGCTGGAGAAAAGCCGTCGGTGGTTTCAGCGATCGTAAAAGCCTATTCGACCGAAATTCAGAGAGTTATTGTCAATGACGCCATGGATATTCACGGGGGTTCTGGTATTTCGAAAGGGCCAAGAAACGCTCTTAAAAATGCCTATACATCTGTTCCCATCGGAATCACGGTCGAGGGGGCCAATATTTTAACTCGCTCGCTGATTATTTTTGGTCAGGGGGCTATTCGATGTCATCCTTTTGTTGAGAAGGAAATGGCGGCGATTGGAAAACGAGATCTCGTGGCTTTTGACAAAGCCTTTTTCGGACATCTGTGGTTTGTGTGTCGAAATTTTGTGCGAGCCAAGGGGTACGCTTATACGGGATCGGCCTTTGTGGGGTGTCCACAGATTCCAGAACTGAAATATTATTTTAAGCAATTGACGCGGATTTCAACAGCCTTTGCGGTTTGGACCGATGTGGCGATGGGTATTTTAGGGGGTGACCTGAAGCGTAAAGAAAGATTAAGTTCTCGTTTTGCGGATATTCTTGCTTGGATGTATTTAGCGTCTGCGGCTCTTAAGCTTTACGTTGATGAAGGTCGTCAGAAGAAAGATCTTCCATTTGTAAACTGGTGTTGCGATTACGCTCTTTATCAAATCAGTATTTCTTTTAAAGGACTTTTCCAAAATTTCCCGAATCGTTTGGTGGCGACGATGGTGAGACTTGCGACTTTCCCGTTTGGAATTTGTTATCGTCCCCCCTCGGATCGCCTGAATGCGAAACTTTCTCGTGGACTTCTTTATGATGATGAATTGCGTAATCGGCTAACAGCCCAGTCTTTTATGCCGCCTCTTGAAGAATTCGGCCTTGGTCGACTTGAGTGGGCGAGAAAGAAGGTTCTGGCGGCGGCCGATGTGGGAACAAAGCTCAAGTTGGCTGTTAAGGAAAAACGGCTCGATAAACGTCCTAAAGATACTCTCTTGAAGCGCGCACTTTCGACTGACGTGATTAGCCAAACAGAATTCGATTCGATTGCTGAAGCCGAACAAGCTCGGGATGAAGTTATTCAAGTCGATGCGTTTGATCCCAAAACTTATTATGAACTTCGATGAACGACGATCGAGCGACAGCCGGTGTACGAGTCGATATGGTTTTTTTGCAGCCTTCATGCTAGTCGTGTGGTTGATGTCCTCGGGTAAGAAAACTCCATCGGATGAGCTTAGAAACAAGCTGACGCCAGAACAGTATCGGGTCACGCAAGAATGTGGAACGGAACCCCCATTTCAGAATGCTTATTGGGATAACAAAGAACCTGGAATTTATGTGGATATTGTCTCAGGAGAACCCCTTTTTTCTTCGTTGGATAAATTTGATTCAGGGTCAGGCTGGCCGAGTTTTACAAAACCTTTGGAAAATAAAAATCTTGTCCAGAAGGAAGACGCCTCTCATGGAATGCATCGCACAGAAGTGCGATCGAAGACTGCGGATTCTCACCTTGGGCATGTTTTTCCGGATGGACCCGGGCCCGAGGGTTTGAGGTATTGTATTAATTCGGCGTCGATGCGCTTTATTCCGGTTGATCGATTAGAGGGAGAGGGATATGGCCAATATTTGAGTTTATTTAAAGATATTAAGGGGAAGACCAATAAAAATTTAGAAAAAGCTATTCTGGCTGGTGGGTGTTTTTGGGGGGTTGAAGAGCTTATTCGAAAGCTTCCGGGAGTGATTCAAACAACAGTAGGTTATACGGGTGGCACAACGTTCAATCCGGTTTACGAGCAGGTGAAAACGGGTAAAACTGGGCATGCGGAATCTATTGAAATTACTTTCGATCCTAAGAAAATAAGCTACGAAGAAATCCTGAGGTATTTTTTCAGACTTCATGATCCGACGACTTTAAACCAACAGGGAAACGATCGTGGAACGCAGTATCGCTCGGCTATTTTCTATCAAAGCGAAGAGCAGAAAAAAGTTGCAGAAAAAATAAAAGCTGAAGTCGACACATCCGGCAAATGGAAATCCAAAGTGGTTACTGAAATTGTAAAGGCCTCAACCTTTTACCCCGCTGAAGACTATCATCAAGATTATCTTCAAAAGCATCCGAACGGCTACACCTGTCATTTTTTGAGAGAGTGAGAGCGCGAATCTCTAAGCGTGAAGGAGCCCTTGCAGGCTCAAAATCCAAAATGAAATTAGAACAAACAAATAAAAAGTGATCGTTTTCATAGCCCGGCCTGTCCTCCAAGCACGTAAATATGCAATTTGCTTGCCGCCGACCCCGCCCTCATCACATCTCCTATCCTCCCGAAATCACCAGCCTTTTCTGAGGGGTCAGGGCACTTAGGTGCCAGGTAACCCGGATTTCAACGGGACATCAAGGTCG
>CAZSZT010000197.1:4131-4589 GCA_964611175.1 uncultured Bacteriovoracaceae bacterium | reverse complement strand
GATCGAACTCGCACGTGCTTTCCGTTCTTTAATTTCACTGTCAAGACTGCGCGAAGGTCTGAACTGATCCCTTTTTTGATAAAATGCTCCCCAAACTCATCTCGACTTACAGCGACGAGCTTTCCAGTCTTCCCATCTCGAATCATATGCGATCGGAAGTCTTCTTTCATTTCTTCTGCTGCAAATTGGGAAGTATTGGATATGCCAGCGGGGGGTTTTTCTCCTTTTTTCAAGAACCGCATGGATTTTATTTCTGGCTCAACGAAGTTCTCAAAAATATCTTCAGGCCGGAGAGGCTGCAACGTATCCATACGAATCAGGAACGGAAGATCCGTATTCGATTCGATGAACTTTTGATCATAAAGTTTTTTATCAATGATGACCTGAGCTAAACCCAACGCGAACGCTGGATCCGTTCCAGGTCGAATCACAGCAACTTCATCCACCTTTGACGCCGT
>CAZSZT010000197.1:0-4121 GCA_964611175.1 uncultured Bacteriovoracaceae bacterium | reverse complement strand
TTCCACAGTAACAGCGACGGTTTTGGCTCCTTTTAGTCGCGCCTCTGTTAACCAATGAGAGTCTGGCATTTTTGTGGTGATCCAATTCATGCCCCAGGCAATGATTAGGTTTGAGTGCTCTGCCGCAAATAATTCAAATTCGTTTGTTTGAGAACCTGTAACCATCGGATGCCCGGGGGGAAGATCTGTGTGCCAGCTGTAACTATCCCAACCTCTCGCTCCAATCGCCTTTTCTGGTGACACTTCCCGCTGTTTTGCATCCATCAACGCCAGCATATTGGCAAACCGGTAGAGTCCAAAAATCCGAGTTGCCCCGAGAAAAGCCATCCCACCTCTAAACTTAAGTGTCTGAGTGCCGGATCCTTCGAGAGCCTCGATCATCGCAGGGTCATAGCCCTGTGCTTTGAGACGGCTCGCACCGGCCTCTCCATTGTAGGTGGAGGTGATGTTTGCAAAGGCTTTGGCCGTTACAGTGTAGGCTTCATCCCACGTCAGGCGAAGCCACTTATCTTTTCCTCTTTGAAAATATTTTTCATCGGGTCTTCCCGTATGCGAATCTCTCGGAAATCCAGCATCGACCCAATCTTTAAACCCCCTTCGAATCATCGGTCCCTTAACACGCCGATCTCCATAGAATCGACGAACCAGCGCCAAGCCTTTTTGACAAATTCGAGGATCCCATCGATGTGAGGCTTGATTTCCGTACAGGTCCTTTGCTTTTCCGTAGCCAAAACTGGGACCGATACGAGTCACAACCCCATTTTTTACATATGCTTTCAGCAAACAATTGTGGGTGTCGTTCGGGGCACAAAGAAAAACAAAATTTGAATCATGCGCAAAAATATCCCGATACACTTTTTCCCAATCTCGGTTGGGATAATAAAGAAGCGGGTTCTCAATCTGCATCGGCTTAAAAAAACGAAGTGGCGCCCCGAAGACGCTCTGAATAGCCACCGATCCTGCGACCAGCCCGGCCCCTGCCAGAAATTTCCGTCGGCTCAGTTCGAAATGCTTTTGATTATCCGTCATTCCCTACCTCCCTTGGTTCCAATCTGAGGCAAAATTTTCGTCGACTCAGGCTCAAGCTCCACCCTCCTTGAGCACGCCAGCCGGTGTCGCGTCTCGAATGTGGAGTCGAGGATAAACTGCGCTCACTTGGCGCTGAAGTTCGCTCACGAGAAGGCGCTTTGAAGCCCCACAGGCAACTGTTTTTCCAGGCCAAATTTGAATATGAAGAACGCCCTCTGAAAGGCCGCACCACTTCAAATTCACGCCATAATTCTCGTTAACTTTGGATTCGATGGCTGTTAAAAGAGGCTTCAAATATTCAGGCAGCCGTCCAAACGGGTTGTGGCGATACTCATTTTCAAAAAGGAGGACATCTTCACATAGGGAATCTCCTGAGGGGAGCGATTGAAATCGAGTGTGTCGGATATCCAACGTTGCGCCACACACGAAACCATCCACAGCATCCTTAATATATAGACAGTAGAAAGAACCAATTGTTTTGCCAAAGTTACATCCAGGTCGAGTCAAAGAGCCATTTTTCCAATGGCCAGCCACGCATGCTAAAGATCCATGGCTTAAAAGGTATTCCACTTCATCGATCCTGAGTGGCCTATTTAAATATCGCCTGAGGCTGATGCCTAGTTTGCGACTATTATCAAAGACCGCGCGAAGCACGCCTGACCGATCGGATTCGGAAACCAGAGTCAAAAGAGCTTCCTCATCTAGAGCCGATAAATCAGACTCGGAATTAGAAATAGACACAACACTCAATATCGACGTCTTTCGCGCCAACATCCAACGTTCATGAAAATCATAAAAGTTGAAATTTCCTCTGTGGGCTGAGTTCTGTTCGATTTTGTTCTCAGGCAAGCACACCCTAAAATAGTCCTCGCTTTGGTATTCACAAAAAACTAAAGAAACTATAAGGGAGTTTGAATTAAACAAACATGATGGCGATCATGTTTGCCAAGGGTTCTGAATTCCGTTCAGCACCTCCTGCCGATTCAAAATGTGCGTAGCGAGGGTATAACTTCCCAGTTCAGGGTCCATCCGAGAAGAATGGAAGAGTGGCTGGGAAGGCAGGATTCGAGCCTACGAATGGCAGTGTCAAAGACTGCTGACTTACCGCTTGTCTCGACTCTTCCCGGGGAGAGATACTTTGCCAAATGGTCCCTTATCGCAAAATTTTCGAGGAACTTGAGAAACGAAAAATTAGATACCTCGTTGCAGGCGGCTTCGCGGTAAACTTCCACCTCGTTCAACGAGCAACGGTTGACTTGGATCTCATCATTCATTTGAAAAAACAAAATGTTCTTGCATTCACGAAAATGATGACTGAACTCGGATTTGTCCCAAGAGTTCCAGTAAAGCCAGAAGATTTTGCTGATAAGAAGAAGCGTCAGGAATGGATCAAATCAAAGGGGGCTGCGGTCTTTAGCTTCATTAACCCTCGTAACCCCTTCGAAACGGTGGACATTTTTATGGAGGAACCGTTTCCTTTCGATAAATTATGGAAACGTCGTTTTGAAGCCTCGGCTTTCGGTTATAATATAAAGGTACTTGGGAAGAAGGATCTTATTTTACTAAAGGAAAAATCGGGACGTGCCAAAGACCTCTTTGATATTCAGCAACTTAAAAAAATCTAAGATGAAGAAAAAAGTCTATTGGGGAGAAACACCAACTCTCACAACAGAACAAACCATTGAATGGCTCGATGGGCATCGACAGCTGATGTGGGAGATCTGGAGAAGTAACCCAGGCTCTCGAGAAAAATGGGAAAAGATAAACCTCGGGAGATAGGGCTCGCCAGAGATCCCTCGAATGGCTGGGGAGGTAGGATCCGCTACCTAAGTAAATAAACGGATTCTCGTTTTCTCGTTCGCACCCTCGGGTTTGAACGAGAGTCGGGAAATTGCCCAGGTCAGACCGGTTGACAAAAGTCCATAATGACCATTAAAATGACCATGTGTTCAAAATAGCATTTGCTGATGAAGCCTTTGATCAATATCAAACTATCAAAGGAAAGCTCAGAAGGCAGGTTGATAAGGCTTTAGAACGAATTTCTAAAGATCCATTTTTATCCAAGCCCTTAAGAGCTGATTTGTCGGGAATCTATTCGGAACGAGTATCGACTTTTCGAATTTTGTTTGAAGTGAATCGAAATAAAAAAGAAATCTCGATTCTAGCTATTGAGCACAGAAAAAGTGCCTATGGAGGTCATTAAATATGTATCAAAAAATTGTTCCACTCAGCAAAGCAAAAGCCAAACTCTTAGAAATTGCTCGTCATGTGGATGACGAAGGCCAATCTTTTATTTTTACCCGAGATGGAGAGCCCGTCGGAGCTTTCATTCCCATGAATGAATATGAATCCTATATGGAGACTTTTGAGATTATGGAGAATAAAGAATTGATGGCTCAAATTCGTCGCGCTCAAGATCAAGCAAAAAAAGGAAATCTTTGGAGAAAAAATAAATCCGGAAAATGGATGAAAGCAAAATAAAACCAATCAGTTTTTATTGATTTGTCCTATTACTTCCTTCCTTTCTAAGTGCCGCAATCAAGGACATTGCCTCGTATAAAGTTAGTGCAGACGAAAATGAGATGAGTTCATTTAGGAATACCAAGCGCTTCTGTTCTTTGAAAATTTATTTTGTATTTAAGCAGCTAAACTGAGTTCAAAACCGTTGTACTTTGCCACTGGCCGCCTGGAGTCCCTTGACCCCGACCGTTTTAACTCTAGAAAGCCTACTTCGGCGAGCAATCTAACGTCGGAATAGACGTTCTTAAAGTCCCGACCCACTGATTTCGCCAAAGCATAGATCGAAGCCGGTTTTTCTTTGAGAATAATCCCTAAGAGCTCCAGTCGTGCCGGTGAAAGTACCTTGGCTACCGCACTTAAACTTGTGAAAACAATCGTGCCGCGATCTTGAACAGACCAGACTTCCCCTTTTAAGGCCTTTAGCCATTCTTTTTTGACGTCCTCAATCGGTTGAACTGTTATGTATTAATAATTGATCGCTCCAACCTCTTAATGGCGGATTAAAGTATTCCTTGTTGGCAAGCGGTGAGAATCAAAGCGCAGCCAAGCAAGGCGAGCATTCTGGTGGTCAT
>CAZSZT010000196.1:4389-4598 GCA_964611175.1 uncultured Bacteriovoracaceae bacterium | reverse complement strand
TCCCAAAAAATCTTTTTCCTTTTTGGGAAATACCGGAATTATTTCATTCATTTTATCTCGAAGAGACCGATAAAGAAGGGTCACTCCTTTATCATTGAAAATATTGCAACGAGTGCCAAAAACGGGAAGTTCGGCATCCGTTTTATCTTGAAATAATTTTCGAGAGCGCCGGTATTGCTTTCGAACTTCCCGGAGTGCATCTTCCGATC
>CAZSZT010000196.1:0-4379 GCA_964611175.1 uncultured Bacteriovoracaceae bacterium | reverse complement strand
GAATTTATTGATCGCGATAAAATCCGCGAAATCGATCATATCGATTTTTTCCAATTGAGTGGCGGCCCCGTATTCCGATGTCATCACATAAAGAGACAAGTCCGAGATTTTGGTAATTGAACTCGATCCCTGACCGATCCCAGGAGTTTCCACAATTATTAAATGAAATCCTAAACCTCGGCTCGCCTCAACAATACGAGAAATCGTTTGGCTTAACTCGGTTTCACTTCCACGCGTTGCCAAAGAGCGCATAAAGACTCGATCGTCATCGATGGCGTTCATTCGAATGCGATCTCCTAAAAGAGCGCCCCCTGTTTTTCGCTTCGAAGGATCTAGAGAATAAACAGCCATTCGAATCGTTGAAAATTCATGGAGAAACCTCAAAACGAGTTCGTCAATGAGCGATGATTTTCCAGCGCCCCCTGTGCCGGTGATTCCCAGCGTGATGGACTTAGATTTTCCGGAAAACTTAAAATCCGCGCCCCCTTCAAGAGCGGTAATGGAGCGCCCCCAATTTTCAAAGTGGAGCTGAACCTCGGGTTTTGGTCGAGAAGAACGAGCTCTTTCACATTCTTCGACCATGATTTTTCCCATTCCTTCAAGACCAAGTTGCATTCCTTCCTCGGGAAGAAAAATTCGATTGACTCCATAAGCTTCCAAATCCGATTTTTCTTCAGGCAGAATGACGCCGCCGCCACCACCAAAAACTTGGATGTGCGCGGCTCCCCGCTCTTTCAGCATATCGATCAAATATTTGAAATATTCGTTATGCCCACCTTGATAAGAAGAAATAGCAATTCCATCGACATCTTCCTGAATGGCCGCACGAACAATTTCTTGAACCCCTCGATTGTGCCCGAGATGAATCACCTCGACGCCTAAATCCTGAAGAACTCGCCGGATGACATTGATAGCGGCATCATGCCCATCAAAGAGGGAGGCCGCGGTTAAAAAACGAATGGGATTCACTGATCGAAGATTAGCGCAGGCTGATGATTTATTCAAATAAGCTTAAGAACTCCCTTGGCGACCCCTCGATCCATCAACGCTCGAATAAAAGCAATGAATTCCGGGCTAGGATTTTGAAACGAAAGACCCAAATAATACACGGCGGGCCCCACATCGGGCAGAGCCTTACAGTACTGTACTTTTCCCTTGATCGTATACCGTTTGGAGTCCAAAACGAGGCCAATATCGACTTCGGCCAATTGAAGGAGTCTCGCATCTCGGCTCGAAGCAAAAAAACCCATTCCCCCATCGCTAATGGTTTTGAGCTGATGTGATTTCGTCTGACCCTGCTTAATGAAGGCTACGCCCGGAAAGGATGGGTCCACGTAGTAACGACGAGTAAAGCGCTTTCGCACGAACGACTCCCTTCACCACACACATCCTTTATTGTACTGATATTAACACGCCGGATAAATACCCTCCCAAAACTTTAGTTTTTTGGGAGGGTTACGGAGGACTTAAACATCTCAAAGGCAACGAAATCTCGTAAAAATCGCGCACGAAAATCTACGGAAGTTCCGCAGGTTTATGAAAAGCCTCCCTGGAAAATTCGTCCCAAAGCTCCTTTGACTTTTCGAGTTCATAATCCATTTGTTTTTTCATGAGAAAGCGGTGAAGGGAATTCGTGACCCGGATGACCTCGGTCGCGAAGTTTTTGTCGGCCTCTAAGACATTCCGAACCTGTGTAAGAAATCGATCTCTGTTTTGAAAGGCCTTAACCGCCAATTCCAGCGAGGAATCCGCCGCATCCATCACACTTAGCCAGCGTCGATAAAAGTCAATTCGTGCCCGCAGCCATTCGATGCGCACACCCACAAGGGCGGGCGAATTAAATTCTTTGGACACATCCTCTTTGTAAATATGTTGAAACCAATTCTGAATTTTCTCAGAAGATTTTTGGAGTTCCGAATTCATACGCACGGAATCAACCAGCGTCAGAAGGCTCATTTCGGCCAAATCAAGGGCCTCTCTTTCAGCCTGCAAATTGTGATCCACCAATAAAGCGGGGTCGATTTTAGATGTAATAAATTTAAAAAGTACCTCATCTTTCGCCATTCTCTTAAATCGATCCGCAACGAGATTTTTCAAAAGATGAGCGACGAGCCCATAATGAGGACGGATCGTTGAAAATCTATTCACCCGATGCGCCCACGATAACTTGCGCTGGACGCAAGACTTGATCCTTATAGAGGTACCCCGTTTTCAATTCCTCCAAAACTTTTCCATCTTCATCCGAAATACGAGTGCATACCGCATCATGGATTTGCGGATTAAATTCCCTTCCGACACCTTCCACTTTTTCTAGGCCATTGGATTTAAGAAAGTTTTGAAAATCTTGATAAATAAGACGAACCCCTTCCGCCAAAGGCGTGGGCTCCTGATCGGCCGACCGAAGACTCAATTCAAAATTATCAATCACCGGAAGCAGGGCTTTAAAAAAATCAGAAAGTTTTTGGTCGACGATCTTATTCGAATTCCGCTGAGATCTTTCCTTAATCTCCTGAATTTCGGATTCCATTTTTTTAACATAATCTCGAATTTGAGAAATTTTCGATTGGTAGTCGGTCAGTTGAGCCTTTAGTTTGGCCATTTCGAGTTCATTTTGCCGAAGCTTAAATTTTAACTCTTCTATTGTGGGCTCTGGAGTCTCTGATTCTGCCTCCGACGACTCCTCCATCGAATCGCGGTTTTCCACGCCTGATTCTTCAGATCCTAATTCTTCGCCTTCCGGTGGCTGATGGGACTCATTATGAGGTTTCATAGGCCCCTAAAATTTAGTCATCGAACGACATTTGTCAATGAGGGCCGTCCACGCATAAAGTTGAAAGAATGCAGGGCCTTAATCCCCAACAATTAGAGGCGGTTACTTCCACCCGACAACAAGTACTCATTATTGCCGGTCCTGGCACTGGAAAAACCCGGGTGATCGTTTCTAGAATCGCCCACTTCATCAAAAATGGAATCGCTCCAGAATCCATTTTGGCAGTTACGTTTTCCAAAAGAGCGACCCAAGAAATGCTCGACCGACTTTCGGAAAAACTCCCACGAGAAACAGAACTTATGACCGTTTCCACCCTCCACGCTCTAAGCACGGAAATGATGCTGAAGCATGGGTTTCGCCTCGGGCATCAAAAGAAACCCACGATCATGACGGAAGCCCAGACTCATCTTTTTTTTCATCAGATTTCGAAGCGCCTTCCCCTTCAGCCCTTCATACAACGTTCCAATTTGGACGCCGTTAAAACAGATCTCCTTGAATTCTTCTCAACCGTTAAGCAATCGGGGCTTTGGCCGGAAGATATTCTGCGATTAGCACAGCAACTTCCAGAAGAAACAGAAGATCATCAAAAACTAAAGATGGAATGGTTATCTTTAGGTGATCTTTATAATGCGTATCAGTCCCATTGTTTTGAACAAGGGTATATCGGCTTTGAAGATGCTGTCTTAGGAAGCACCCGCCTCTTGGAAGACTTTGAGATGGTTCGGTCGGATTACCATCGACGGTTTAAGGTGATCTTGGTTGATGAGTTTCAGGATACAAGTTGGTCACAGATTAAACTCCTTCAGTCGTTAGCGGGGCCGGAAACATCGATCACGGTCGTCGGAGATGATGACCAGTCGATTTATAAATTTCGAGGAGCTTCGTATGCCTCATTTCAACATTTCCTAAACTTTTTTCCGAATACGCATATCATTGAGCTTGATGAAACTTATAGACTTCCACCGGAAGTCTTAGAAGCTTCCACGGCCCTGATTCAAACAAACGCCCAGAATCGGTTTCGTCCCCAGAAGAAACTGAAATCCTTTAAATCGAAAGAGAATCCCGTTGTTCTTCTTAAAGCCTCATCTTTTGAAGAAGAAGCTCACGCCGCACTCAATGAAATTGAAAAACTATTAAAATCGGGAACGCCCGCCTCGGAAGTCGGGGTGCTTGTAAGAAGCTATAAACACGCTGAACCCTTGATGATCGAAGCCAAAAGACGTGGAATCCCGTTAGAAGCCCTTTCCATAGATACCCTTTTCGATCAGGAAATCATTCAAGATGTGCTTTCGTTCTTTCGATTGTTTATCGTTCCATCGGATTCTATTTCTTTACTCCGCCTGATGGATTCTGCCTTCCTCAAAATGCCCGCCGAGGATATTTATGCATTTTGCCGGTGGGCGAGTTCAAAAAAAATTCCTTATTTGGATCTGCTGGAAAAAGATATTTCCGAAGCACCGCTGTCGGAAAAAAGTAAAAAATCCCTTCAAAAATTTCACGTATTTTTCAAAGAAACTCATGCTCATTTATCTCATCGAACAGCTTCTGAAATTTTGATCTCCTGGTATGAAAATTCAGATTTTATTTCGGAGCTTTTGACAAATCATCC
>CAZSZT010000195.1:2812-4606 GCA_964611175.1 uncultured Bacteriovoracaceae bacterium | reverse complement strand
AGAAAAGCGGGTGTCAGCAAAAACCCCAAAGAACCCGACCATGAAGTTTCGGCCCGTCAGTTGGTAAATCGAATTGCCAAATCCATTCGGAAGGCGGGTGAAACTCTTGATGGCTATTTCAAAACCCAAAAGGACGCTGAGATTTTTGAAGACGAGCTTACGGGATTGCTCATTACTCAACGGGGGGCTTTTAATTCACCCGTTTGGTTTAACTGCGGGCTCTACGAAGCGTATGGAATCTTAGGATCGGCGGGAAATTATTTTTGGAATCCTCGAACTCAAGCGATAGAAATGACGGCGAATGCTTATGAGCATCCTCAATGCTCCGCCTGTTTCATTCAAAACGTGAATGATGACCTGATGAGTATCTTTGATCTTCTTAAAAACGAGGCTCGACTTTTTAAATACGGCTCTGGAACGGGATCGAATTTCTCCAAGCTTCGAGGAAAACAAGAGCACCTGAGCGGTGGAGGTTTAAGTTCTGGGCTCATTAGCTTCTTAGAAGTTTTAGACCGTGGAGCAGGCGCTACCAAATCGGGGGGCACAACTCGGCGAGCGGCAAAAATGGTTTGCCTGGATATGGATCATCCTGAAATTGAAGACTTTATTAACTGGAAAGTCCGAGAAGAGCGAAAAGCGAAGGCTCTCATTGCCGAAGGTTATCCTGCGGACTTTAATGGCGAAGCTTATAAAACAGTCGCCGGTCAAAACTCGAATAATTCCATTCGTGTGACAGACGACTTCATGAATGCCGTCGTCAATGACGAAAATTTTTCGACTCGATTTCGTACAACAGGGGAAATCGCCCAAACATATAAGGCTCGAGATCTCTGGAGACAAGCCGCTCAGGCTGCTTGGGAATGTGCGGATCCGGGCGTTCAATACGATACAACGATTAATGAGTGGCATACGTGCAAAAACACCGATCGAATTTATGCATCGAATCCGTGTTCGGAATATATGTTCCTCAATGACTCCGCCTGTAATTTGGCGTCTTTGAATCTCATGAAGTTTTGGTCTGAAGAAGATGGATTTGATATCGAAGGCTATCGACAAGCGATTCGAGTTTTTACGACGGCGCAAGAAATCCTCGTTGATTACTCAAGCTATCCAACGCAAAATATCGCACAAAATTCTCATGATTATCGTCCTCTCGGCTTGGGTTATGCCAATCTTGGAACTCTGCTGATGGTGAATGGGCTTCCCTATGATTCCGTTCCGGCTCAACAAATGGCCGGGGCGCTGACGGCCATATTAACCGGACATGGTTATCGGGTATCGGCGGAAATCGCGTCTCAAAAAGGAGCCTTCCCCGGTTATGACAAAAATCGAGAACCCATGCTAGACGTGATGAATAAGCATCGACGTGCAGCCTATGATTTAAACGCGACGGATTCGGAACTCATTCAAGCCGCTCAAGAAGATTGGGATATGGCGGTGAGTTTGGGTGAAAAGTATGGATATCGCAACGCACAGCTTACCGTTCTTGCGCCTACGGGAACCATTGGTCTTCTCATGGATTGCGATACGACCGGCGTGGAACCTGATTTTTCACTTGTGAAATTTAAAAAATTGGCAGGAGGAGGTTCCTTCAAAATTATCAATCGCTCCGTCCCTTTGGCCTTAAAGCGTTTGGGGTATAAAGATCATGAAATCGAAGCCATTACTCAATATGTTTCTGGAACTCAAAGTTTTGAAGGAAATTCGATCTTAAATACAGAGAAGCTTCTTCAAAAAGGTTTTTCTCGTCAAACGATTAAGACCCTGGAGTCTCGATTATCAAGCGCTTTCGAT
>CAZSZT010000195.1:0-2802 GCA_964611175.1 uncultured Bacteriovoracaceae bacterium | reverse complement strand
TCGGATCCGAGTTTTAATTGCCTTCAGTCCTTAGGGCTTACCGAAGAAGATATCGAAAAAGCCAATGACATTATTTGTGGAGCCATGACGATCGAAGGCGCTCCTTATCTTAAGGCGGAACACTATGCCGTTTTTGACTGCGCCAACAAATGCGGCAAGGGCAAACGTTTTATTGCTCCGATGGGCCATATTCGAATGATGGCAGCCGCTCAATCTTTCTTGAGTGGAGCGATTTCAAAAACTGTCAATATTCCAAACGATACAACCGTCGAGGGCATTGAAGAAATTTATCGAGAGGGTTGGAAACTTGGTTTGAAAGCGATTGCGCTTTATCGAGATGGATGCAAGGCCTCTCAACCTTTAAATACGAAGGCTGAAACCAAGAAAAAGGCGTCTGCAACTCCCGAGGAAGAAGAAGGAATCCCAACACAGGCATTTCGTAAAAAACTTCCAAAGAAACGCACTGGTTTTACGCAAGAAGCTCGGGTGGGTGGGCATAAAGTTTACTTACGAACGGGTGAATATCCTGATGGAACTTTAGGAGAAATTTTCATTGATATGCATAAAGAAGGGGCTGCCTTTAGAAGTATGATGAATTGCTTCGCGATTGCAGTCTCCATTGGCTTGCAACATGGAGTTTCTCTTCAAACTTTTGTGGATAAATTTACATTCACACGTTTTGAACCTCAGGGGCCCGTGAACCATCCGAATATCAAATACGCCACGAGCGTTATTGATTATGTTTTCCGTGTTTTAGGAATGGAATATCTTGGACGAACCGATTTCGTTCAGGTGAAGCCTGAAGAACTCGAATCTTCCCACGAAGCAACGAGCCTGGGCGGGCCTTCAGAAGATGAGGTTCCGTCATCGCAACTTCCGCTCAATTTGGATCGACCGCGACTTCGCACGGTTCCCAAGGCGAGCGCCCAAGGAACGGAATCTTATCTCAAAAATATGATGGGAGACGCGCCTTTTTGCGACACCTGCGGTCATACCACGATTCGCAATGGAGCTTGTTACAAATGCCTCAATTGCGGTAATTCGATGGGATGTTCATAGTAAGAATACTGGGCTTGGTGCTTGTTCCCTTATTTTTACTCAATTGTGGGGGAGAGAAACCTCAGCAGACACCCCCGGAGAATGCATGTACCGCCGAAACCGTGGGAGAACGTTGTGCGGATGGTAGTGTTTATGGGGGCCAATTCGAAGGTTTTAAAGACTACGGAAAAATTTATACGGGTGAAGGCTTTGAGGATTACTCAGCATCGTACAACCTTTATGTTACGCCAGGTCATTGCGGAAGTGATCCGCAGAACCCTCTTTGCAACAGTGAAACCGACAGTCTTCAATGGGCTTGGTCGACGGATAGACCCTCCTATGGACGAACGGGTGCGCGATATTTAAATGACGGCTTAACAAATACGACCGCCATCATGGGCTTTTATTCAAATCCCAGTGATGCTCCCGCCGCGGCCTATTGTGATCAGCTTGAGTTTAGTGGACACGACGACTGGTATCTCCCTTCCGTTCACGAACTTGAGCATCTTTTTAGGAATCGAGAAGCTCTGGGTGGCTTTAATGAGGAGGGCTATTACTGGTCTTCCACGGAGAGTTTTGAACACGCTGCGCGGCGTATTCGGTTTTCAGAAACGAATCGATACGATGACCAGCTCACGCGTTTTCGGTACAGCGCACTCAAATCACGCGAGCATTATGTTCGCTGTGTACGACGCGGCCCCGCGATTGATTGAACTGCGACATCGTCTCCCACCCCTTGGGGAAACAGAATCCCAGAAAAAACTAAAAACCCCCTAAAAACGTAAGTAATACGCTCAACGTATTGGCACGGGAATTGCTCTTACTTATTTGCAGAGTGAGAGCGTGGAGCGGTATAAACCCGCTAAACGGAGGATAAAACGGGAGGGATAAAAGATAGGGCGTTTCGTGACGGTTGAATTTTTACTCAAAAAAACGCGCTATTGACCATCCTAAAAATTGTCCAAAGTTTGAGAGAAAACGAAAGGTTTTGCTTTGAATTTTGCGAGGAGACATAGAACCAAGGCAAAAGGCACTCACCCCCCAAGGGAAAAGAGCTGCCACCGACTTGAATCGATAAGGGTACGACCATATGCCAAGCCTTGCCACACACCAGACACCACACCACCGAAACCTTATTGAATTAAGTCATTTCGACGGATGGAAGATCCTCCTCCTTCCATCCGTCATTTTCTAACCCACCACCGAACAGCTTCATCATTAAAGTGAATCGCCATCGGATCTTGCTCGAATCGAATACGTTGGGCACTGGGCATAATCGACGCCGCCAAAGGTTCAAAGCCTCTACCCAGGACCGTTGCCGGTGATTTTTATTTACCTTTAATTTGATCAATAATCCGTTGAAGACCTTGAGCCAGTAATTTTTGTCCTTCGCGGGAAGGTTCAGCGGCTAAAGCCATTTGAATCAAAGATAACTGACTTACGATATCCACCATCTCCGGCTGCCCAGACGGTAAACGACCCCCTTTGCTTACCGTAGCTTCCAGCTTCTTTTCTGGTTTGTTTTCTGGCGGAGTTCCCACGGGCCGCTCGACCGGACTTAAAAACGGTGGATGCCTTTTAGAGACTTCAACGTCATCTTTTTGTTGCTCCGTATCGATGATTTTTGAATGAAATTGAACCAAACAAGGATCCAATATCTCTCTTTCATGAGAAGAAAGGCGCAAAAGAGAAAGCTTATAATAGTTATAACGCGCTCTAAAATAATGAAAATCAGAAGGAGTAAGATTTCTCGATTGAGAAAGC
>CAZSZT010000194.1:0-4624 GCA_964611175.1 uncultured Bacteriovoracaceae bacterium | reverse complement strand
AAAATGCTTTGCGATGATATCTGAATATTCAAATTCATCTCCCTTTTCCTCATGACTTCCCTCAAAACCAATCGAAAAAGTGTTAAGCCCAGATTGACCCGCTTCCGATAAAAGCCCCACACAAAGGCTCGAATCTAATCCTCCTGAAAGCAAAACTCCGACGGGAACATCTGCCACAAGTCGTCTTTCAACCGATTTTCTCAGAAGCCCATGCAAAGACCCCACGATTTCAGCTTCACTCGCCTTTTCCCATTCCGGGGAAGGATGGAACGTTGGAGTCCAATACGAAGCCATATCAATCGAGCCACTGGGTTTAATTAGCACGGTGGTCGCCGGAGGAAGTTTTCGTACTCCTTTAAGAAGAGTAAGGGGTGCCGGAACGACCGAATGAAAACTCATATAAAAATGCAAAGCCACCGGATCAAGTTCCGTTGAAACCTCTCCTGCCGCTAAAAGGGCTGGCAAGGTCGAGGCAAATCGAAAGCTTTCAGAAGTTTCCGCATAGTAAAGAGGTTTAATTCCCAGGCGATCGCGGGCCAAAAGAACGAATTTTGTCTTTTGATCCCATATCGCAAAGGCAAACATTCCATAAAGTTTGGAAACAAAAGTTGAGCCCCACGCATGGTAAGCTTTTAAAAGAACTTCTGTATCGGACTCCGAAAAAAATTGATAATTTTTCTTTTTTAATTCTTCACGAAGTTCTCGGTAATTGTAGATCTCTCCGTTGAAAACGATTCCAAGCCCAAGCTCTGGATCGAGCATGGGTTGATTAGATCGAGGATTTAAATCGATAATACTAAGTCTTCGATGCCCAAAGGCCAGCGACCCTTCATTATAGATCCCTTGCGCATCTGGACCCCGTGGCGCCAAGACATCCATCATTATGCGAACGCTGGATTCCGACGCTGCGGCATCACGAAATCGAATTTCGCCGCAGATTCCACACATGAGGTTAGAATTTTACAACTTAGGCCTTAGATGTCGACCTTAATATTTCTAAAATTTTTCGTTAATAATTCTTGAGAATCAGAGCGGCCTCATAGAGATCCAGTTTGCCCCCTGTAACCGTTTTTTCAAGACCCGGAAGGGGTTGCCCATTTTCTCCCCGTTTCGCAGTTTTCAGAACAGCTTCTTTCAATACGAGCGCCATCCCCGAAGGATCTCGATAGTAATCGCGCATAAATCGTCCAGAAGCAACACTATAGAGAAAAGAAACAGCTCCCGCTAAATGCGGGGAAGCCATGGATGTTCCGGTGATCGTCCCGTAAGTATCTCCCGGTAGCGTGGACCATATGCTTGTCCCGGGTGCCGCAATTTCGATACTTTTCTTTCCGTAAGCGGCGTGAAGATATTTCTCATTCGCGGATGTTAAGTTAGTAACCTTAATGATATAGGGGCTGGAACATCCCGTTGGAACATCTCCCACGATATCCACATCTAAATCCCGGTTCATCGTTGCCGCTGCAGACAGAATTCCAAGACTTCCCATCGCATCATACATTTCATTCCAAATCCCATAAGGATCGGACTGACAATCGGCTCGATCAACTCCGAAACTTGAATTCGTGACAACAACATTCGCGCCACGCTGCCCACCCTCTGTAAGCCATAGATACTTTTGCTGGTAAATATAACCATAGGCTTCCATCACCGTTGACGTATTAAAGCTGGATCCCGCGACCACCATCAACTTGGATTTCCAGTTAACGCCCACGATTCCTTTCTCGTTATTTCCGCGAGCTCCCGCAATCCCTGTAACATGCGTTCCATGATACTCCGGGGGGATCTCGCCATTATGTCCATAGGCGTTCCATCCGTATCGATCATCGACATATCCGTTTTGGTCATCATCAACTCCCGCAATCCCATTTCGCTCAGCCTCATTGACCCAGATATTATGCTTTAAATCTTCGTGGTTAAGATAGGCACCCCCATCCACAACAGCTGTCACAAGATCATTGCCAAAAAAATCCTTCCCCCCGACGGAACGCCTAGACAAATCCCAAGCTTTTTCCGCATTAATATGAGCAAAACTCGGCACAAGCGTACCGTTGTATAAGACCTTCGCTTCCGGCGTAAGATTCCACAGATCAGGGATCCCGGGATCATTTGGCAAACGTCTTGTGCTTAGAATCTCATCGAACCATACTTTTTGAATCAATTGATTCGTTTGTAAAAATTCTTTTGTCGCCACCGCCGAAACTTCAGGATTAAAGGTAACCAAATATAAGTGGAGCGCTGAAAACAAAGAATCTTTCCGTAACGCCAAGCCGTTTCCATATCGAGCGATGCTCCTCCCTAAGCGATCAATACCACTCGGCGTTAACCGAGAATCCAAACGCACAATCAACCGCCCAGGCGCTATTGAAGCCAAAGCGTCCTGCTGAATAAGATGAATACCCAAAATACCAACGAAGAGAAAAACCCTTGATAAACCCATGCAGTGGTAAATAGGAAGGAAAGTGTTCGAAGTCAAGAGCAATACGTCCCGGCCGACTCCTTGCATTTCATATACGCTTTATCGTTTCGATGAAGGAAATCGTGATGACGTGCACAGAGGGTTAAAAGATTCTCAGCATCATCCCTTCCGTTTTGAGAGATCGGCTGAAGATGATGAAGATGAAGGTGCGTAGACTCCCCACAGATTTTTCCAAAGGCCCCTCGAAATTGGCATTTCCCTTGGTCTCGCAAATGAACCTGATGTTTTGTTGTGACTGGAAGCGCTCTTCGGGAGAGCTTTTTTACCCCGGGGAGAGTAAAAAATGAAAGAGGATCAGAACCAAAATTTTGAGGGTTTTGATTCCGATCCTCTTTCATTTTTTTCGTTTCTATCTTCTCTACTCGGTTTTCAGTCTGATCCCCAGAAAAAGACCCTTGAAAGTCTTTTTCTGGGAATTTTGTTGATTCCGTCCGAATCCCTTTCTTCGCCTCCATCCTCTTTGCTTTTTCCACAGGATCTTTGGATTTGAGATAAAGACTCACTAAGGCTTCTAGGGTTTCTTCCATATTCTTCGAATGATTCACATCTTGAGCTCTCTTTAATTTTTTAAAGACTTCTTCACTAATCTCCAAATGCATTCGAAGAGCTTCCTTTCGAATATAATGAATCTTTTCTCGTTTTCTGCTTTCAGGAGAAATCTCGGCCACTTGCTTTTCAATTTCCGATCGAGGAAGAACTTTCGCCTTTTCCACCCATTCATTTTGGTTATGAACGTCTAAAACCGATAAAATGGGTTTAATCTTGGAAACACTCAGACTTCCTTCGTTTAAACTCTGTTGAAGAGAGGGTAAAACTTTAGCCTTTCGAGCCACGGCAATAAAAGCATACGCATTGGCTTCTGAAAGACCTAAAGATTCGGTCGCGTACCGAAACATCGAGCTAAAGCCGAGTTCCACATAAAGCTTTTGTTCTTCAATTTCTTGAAGAACCTCGATGAGTTCCTTTTCTAATCGTCGATAGTTATTTGATAAATGTAAGGCTTTTTCATGAAGAGGGTAAGTTTTCGCTTTTGTCGCAATCATAAAGGCTCCTTCTGAATGCATTTGTACTCCAGGGGCTTTTAAAAAAGCAATACATTTGTATGTAATTTTAAATCTAAAGAAAGTTCGCACATTCAAAGAAAATTAAAATAAAAAGAGTTTGTGGAGATTTAAAGGAGGGGGCAAACCAAACCCTTGAAATTTGGTTTGCCCACCACTCATTTTCTCCACAAACTCTTTTTATTTTAATTTTCTTTGAGTTTCCGAGCTGCCGAGCGCTCCACAGAGAGATCTGTCGGGACGAGTAACCATCTTGACCATCGACTCAACTCACAACTACTAAGCCCTCGGGTGTGCCCGATCGAAGACTTCCATCAAACGCTGTTTCGAAACCGATAAGTATTTTTGGGTGGTCGAAAGCGACGAGTGCCCCAGAAGTTCTTGAATGAAGCGTAAGTCGGCTCCTTCGTCCAATAAATGAGTCGCAATACTATGCCTAAACAAGTGAGGGTGAAGGTGCTTTCGAAATTTCGATTTTAAACAAAAATCTTTTAATTTTTGACGAACAATTCTTGGATTCATCGCTTTGTTCGGATCGCGTTGAGATGGGAAAACGTAGATTCCGTTTTCGCGGCGACTTTGAAGTTTTTGCTTCAAAATGGCACTCAAAGGAACAAAGCGTTCCTTTCTTCCTTTTCCATAAAGACGAATCAGATTTCGTTTGAAATCTAAATCTTTCCATCGGAGAGAACAAGCTTCCGAGATTCGAGCCCCAGTCCCATAAAGAAATTCAACGAGATCTCCCAAATCTCCTGCAGCGTCTAACGAGATTTGAACTTCGTCGTAGGATAGAACTTCGGGGAGTTTTTTCATCTTCTTTAATTTTGGAAAATTTAATTTTAAAAAACTTTTATCTTTTGTTTTTTGAGCGATGAAATCAAGAAAGCTCCGATAAGTCGAGTAGGCGCGGTTGGTTGAATTCGGCTTGAGATGTCGCATCAGATATCCGCAAAAGTGATTCCACTGCTGAGCGTTTAAGTTTTTAAGATCATCCTGAAAGAATTTTACAAAGCGTTTAAGGTCGACCTCTCGCGCGCGATGCGTATGCGGACTAAAATGTTTTACGAGGCTGTTTGCTTGGAGG
>CAZSZT010000193.1:0-4644 GCA_964611175.1 uncultured Bacteriovoracaceae bacterium | reverse complement strand
ACTTGTTCACTGCCACCAGCACCGGCACGCCGAATTTTCGCATATTGCGAACATATAATGATTGAGTTATATTGAAAGGAGATGAAAGCTCGAAGCAGACAGAATGGTTTGAAGCCGCAAGACATACTGATCCTCATGAAACTTCTTTTGTTAGAAGGCAAAAATTGGAGGTATGAAGACCTTCATATGGAATTGGGACTTTCTTCTTCAGAATGCCATTCAGCAATTTATCGTTTGAATTTATCTAAACTGATCCGGAAGGAAGGCTCTGAATTCAAATTAAATCGATCTGCTACAAAGGAATTTTTATTTTATGGATTACCGTACGTATTTCCCGCAAAAGTGGATCGAATTTCTAATGGTATTCCTGTTGCCCATAGCGGCCCACTATTAAGTAAAGAATTTGTTTTTACTCCTTCAGAAGTTTACGTCTGGCCGGACCCTCATGGGCCAACGAAGGGAGAGTCCGTCACTCCTTTATATAAAACGGTGCCTTTTGCAGCAAAGCGCGATAAAAATTTGTACGAGATCTTGAGTCTCATTGAAGCCCTGCGAGTGGGCCGATCTCGAGAAATTAAGATGGCGAGGCAGCTTCTCGAGGAAAAGCTAGCAATGTGAACGAAATTGCTTTTTGGCCCAAATTCGATATTTCTGATATTAAGCTTCCATTCAAATTAAAATTATTTTAAATAGTCATCTCAAAACTATGATTACGGAATGTACGGAACTAAATATTTTATGCCATAGATGGAGGGCTTGGATAATTATCCTTGTCCTTTCGATAGCCATTGCATACTTGCTTTGCGAAATAAGCCCTAACCGTAATCATTTAAATGACATATATGGTATATTGGGTGCTATTCTTGCACTTGGAACTTTCGGCGCTAGCTGTTTTATAAATCGAATTTGGAGACATGAAGAATTTCAACATCAGGGTATATCCAGACTTTTCAAAACAATAAGAGAATGCAAACACACAAATAGTCAAATAACTGAGATCGCAGGAAATAGCATTGACCCCATAGAGATTTCAAAGAATTTTCTTAAAGTAAAAAAAAGTAGCCCCCAAGCGGATGGGGACATTGGTTGGTGCTTTTATAGGTCAGGGTGGATTCTTAAAAGGGAAAATAGAATTAAAAGATTACAAAAGATGATGAACAGGTTTCTTCTCGTCTCCGTATTATCGTTTTGTATTATTGTTTTTATTTTTTTAAGTTCTCAACTAAAGGATGCATTATATATTAGAGAATTGGTTCTTTTCATTTGTTCTTTCTCTATTTTTTTCTGTTTGTGGGAGGCGTTTGCAAGTGACGATTTTGTTCATGAAAAATATTATTCCATTAATGATTAATTAAAAATTTATTTCAAATACTCCCCATTCTTCTTCTGATGAATCACCCGATGATGTGTTGAACACAGACTCAACAGATTATTTAATTCGTGAGCACCTCCTTTATAGCGAGGCCTTTTATGATGAAGATGAATCCAACGCCCTGAACCACAAAGAACTCCCGAAGGTAGAGTGTATTGGCATTGCCCTCGATCTCGGTGATAAACTTCATGAATGACTTCTGCTGGGATAGATCTATCTTGCCCGGGCAGTGTTGAGGGCTCCAAATTCTGAGACTCTGAATTCTCGGAATTTGGAACTACCCGCTCGGAATCAACAGCCACAAGATTTTGAGACCCTGAAATCTTAAAATCTTTGGCCGGGTTACCATGATGTCTTGCCTGGGCAAGATGCGGCGAAGATTTCGTCTTATTTTTTTGGATTACCCTCTCGGCCTTCTTTACCGGATCTTTCTTCTGAAGATAAAACTCACAGAGTTCTTCCAAAGCTCCTTCTATCGACACCGCCTCAGCGAGATCCTTGACCCTCTGAAGTTTTTGATAAAGATCATGATGAATACAGAGATGAAGTTCCATATCCTGAGCATTTAAATAACGTGCTTTCTCGGGAATCTTTTCTCTCGGATGAACGGAAGCCACCTCTCGTTCAAGATCCCTCTTCGACAACGAAAGAGCTTTACTAACCCAATCCTGTTCATCTCGTTGATTTAAAACAGAAGTAATTCGACAAGCCTTTGAAACGCTTAAACGGCTTTCTTCGATGACTTTCTTAAAATATTCAAATCGATGACAGGCTCTAGCCACCACAATAAAACTTTGAGATTGGCTTTCCGAAAGTTTTAGGGCCTCCGTCGCGTACTGGAATAAGGAGCGGTATCCGAGATAAAACCAAGCTTTCTTTCTGTCGATCTCCTGGAGGACAAATACGAGTTCTTTTTCTGAGGTTAGGTACTTTTGAGAAGCTTCAAGAGCTTTTTGATGAAGATTTTGAAACGAGGGTGAAGTCATCATAAGAGGTTTTCCTTTCGAAAAAACTCTTGCACAGAATCCAGTCACTGTCCATACAAATGTATGTAAATGCCACGGGAATTCTCAATAACTCAATTGCTTCTCGATCGTCAGAGGAACTTCCGCGAGAAGATCAGCGATTCGTCGGCCTGAGTCGCCTTGACCATACAGTGAATCAAGGCGGGCTTTTCCACGGCGAAGTTGTTCCTGAATGGCTTCCAAGATATGCCCACGATGGTAATCAACATCGATGACATTTCGCCCACGTTCGCGGCCGCGCTGTCTTGAACCGATATTGACAACCGGCACACCCAAAAAAGAACATTCACGAATTCCCACACTCGAGTTTCCGACCAAAGCCTTTGAATGAATCAAGAGTTTTAAAAAATCCTCAGATTCCATATGTCTAAAAAAATGCATCTGATTCGTTTTAGGTCTTTCCATCTCCCTAAAAGATCGAATGGCGCCAGAAGTTCCATCCGAACCCGCATCCACATTGGGCCAGAAAAATAAAGATGGAACTTTTAATTCACTAACAGCGTAAAGAGTTTCCATCATCTGATTGAAAGCGCCTTCAAATTCAGTCGTCACAGGGTGTTGCATGATGACGACAAAACCCCTTGAAAGATCTGGCGAAGCTCCTACGCCCCCATACTTTCGATAAGGATCGAAACTTAATTCGGGCGTCTTCAAAGCGCGCGCGGCCAAATCAATGGACGGGCATCCGGTGACAAAAACTCGCGTTGGATCCTCGCCCATTCGCGTCACCCGTTCGGCCGAGAGTTTTGTTGAAACAAAGTGAAGATCGGAAAGCTTGGTAATCGCGTGACGAACTTTTTCATCAATCGATCCGCTTACTTCACCGCCCTGAATATGGGCCAAAGGGATATTCATATACGAAGCCGAAACTGCGGTCGCTAAAGTTTCATATCGATCCGCGATGGTCACAACAACATCCGGCTTTAAATTATCGAAAACCGTGGCGAGTTCCATAAGCCCGACCCCCGCCGTTTTGGCCGATGAAACCAGATTTTCTCCTTCAATCACCATATGAACCCGAGCCGCGATCTTAAAACCATCGCTCTCCATATAATGACTGGCTTCCCCAAAACGTTTTAACAGAGCCGACGCCGCAGCGACGAGTTGAAGCTCCAAATTTGGGTGTTCGACAATCGCCTGAAGTGCTGTTTTTATTCTGGAATAACTGGGGCGAGCCGTTACCACAACGCAAATTTTTCGTTTCTGGCTTTTAGTTTGGCTTTTGATTCCCAAAATCCCCTAATCGCTCCCTCTTCTTCTAGTATTGCCATACTCAAGGCCCAAGAACAATCACGAAGAGGCGTCTTGTTCAACTTGCCGTACTCTCGTCGACTCGATAAATTCAATAGATAGAGTTCATAAGGGGGGATCGTGCCAGACGTACGGAAGCTTTTTGTTCATCGCAACGATAGTATTCAGACAAGTATGCAAAGAATTTCAGAAGCCGCTCTTCATGGTTTGCCGTCAGGTATCGCTCTGGTTGTAAGCCCTTCCGAAGATTTGGAGGGAATTCTAACAGACGGAGATATTCGTCGAGCTCTCTTAAAAGGCGCTAAACTCGAAGACGCCATCGAAACCGTGATGGTCAAAGACCCCGTCGTTTTTAATTCGAAACTCTCCGACAAAGAAATCCTCCTTCGAATTCCGAAAAGCATTCGAGAAAAATCACGATACCGCGCGGGCGTCATGCAAAAGATTGTTTTGGTGGATGATGACGGAAAAGTCGATCGCGTTCTCGACTTCCTTGAACTCTGGAGAAATCATAGCCCCATTCATCGACATATCAGCGTTGTGGGGTGCGGCTACGTAGGCCTCACCTTGGCCACGATGCTTTCAGAGGTTGGTTTTCAAGTGAGTGGGGTGGAGATGAATTCTCAAACGAGACGCCTTCTCCTATCTGGCGAACCTCATTTTCACGAGCTTGGCCTCCGGCGCATTTTTCAGCATCACCTTGGAACTAATCTACACATTGTTGATTCGATTCCAAAATCTTCGGAAATTTATATTTTGGCCGTCGGAACTCCGATCGATGAACATCTGAAGCCCGATCTATCGGATCTGAGAAATGCGGCTGAAAACGTTGCAAGTGTTTTAAAATATGGGGATCTTGTCATTCTTCGCTCCACTGTTCCGGTTGGAACCTGTCGAAATGAAATTCTTCCTACTTTAGAAAGAATTTCAAGACTTAAATGTGGGCGAGATTTTTATTTGTCTTTCGCCCCCGAAAGAACAGCCGAAGGAAAAGCT
>CAZSZT010000192.1:0-4663 GCA_964611175.1 uncultured Bacteriovoracaceae bacterium | reverse complement strand
ATTTTTCTCCACCGGATTTTTTTACCCCTTCAAGAATTGGGTCTAAAAGAGATTTTCCTTTAAGATACGTGTCGTCATCGGGGGGGTCTTTGAGCCATTTAAAAATAAGGCGAAAGGCTTCAGAGCCCCTCTCGATTCCCCGGCCTTCCACAATGCGCATGATGGTCTCGCGCTCTTCGGGCTGAATCTGTCCGTCGGCCCAGGCGACATCCACAACGGGGATGATAAAAAGAGCCCGCACAGAATCTGCGGAAAATCCTGCATCGGATATCTTTTTGGCTAAAGTATCGTCTTTAATCCCCGAATTCGCCATATGAAGACGATCTTTCAGTCTATTTGCTAATTCAGCGTTTTGTTTGCGAAAATACTCTTCTTCGTTGCTTTTTCGAAGAGGATCGAGCGGTTTCTCTGGATTCTTTTCGTAAGTCATATATTTATTTTGATTAGCCTGAATTGAAACAGGAACCAAGTTAAAATGGGAAATCTTACAGAACAAGAACTAAACTCCCTGTCTGAAGACGATTTGTTGAGGCTTCGTATTCGCGATTTACCTCTGGATATAAGCCAAAGCGATGTTTACCCATGGATTTCGAAAGTTTTGGAAGAATTTAAAAGTCTAGGCTTTTCGATGGGTCCGAAGGTGTATTTTGGAGATGAGTGGTTTTCGCCAGAAGGGGTCGTTGCCATTTCGGTTCCATTTTTTTTAGCCCACCCTCGCCTAAGAACGCTTGAGAAAAAATATATATTGGAATGTGAAGGGGAGTCCGAGGCAGAGTTTTCTCGGCTCTTTCGACATGAACTCGGACACGCCTTCGATCATGCCTTTAGGATTTCTAAAAGAAAAAAGTGGGCTGAAATTTTTGGGTCTCCCAAAAAGGAATACCATCCCGAGACGTACCGTCCGCGGCCCTATTCCAAAAATTTCGTTCGGCATTTAGCAAGATGGTACGCTCAGGCACATCCCGATGAAGATTTTGCGGAAACATTTGCCGTTTGGTTGGATCCGGAGTCTAATTGGAAAGTTCGATATAAAAATTGGGGAGCCTATAAAAAACTTCTTTATATGGATGAACTGGCCAAAGAATTCTCGGGTCGGGCCCTTACGGTGCCGAAAGGTCGTTTGATGTCGGACGCGCGTTATTTGGATTCGACTCTTAAGCGCTATTATTTAAGAAAACAAAAAGCTTTCGAAGAAGAATATCCGACTTTTTACGATCGTGATCTTTTAAGAATTTTCGCAGAGCGCTCGAAGGAATTAAAGGGGGCTCAAAAGGCCTGGAAATTCATGATCAAAAACAGGCGGGCAATCATTCGGTCGATTGCGCATTGGACGGGAGAAAAGAAAGTAACGATTGAAGGGCTGATCGCACGACTTACGGAGCGTTGTCGTAAATTGGATTTAGTCGTCGTGCGCTCGGAAGCGGAAACGTCATTAGAACTTTCAGGATATTTGGCAACTCTGGTTTCTAATTATTTGTTTACCGGACATTTTAAGAGGACCGTTTAATGAGTAAGCGGGCGGTGATTCTTTTTGATTTGTCAGGCCCTCCTCCGGACGATCATGATTATTCGGATCGACTGAAAGAAGATGATTGGGCCGCCGAAAGCGACGTCAAAATTGCCCTTGAAAAATTGGGATGCGACGTTCATTTGCTGGCTGTTTTTGATGACATTCCGAGATTGATTCGAGAGCTTCGTTTTTTAAAGCCGGATTTTGTTTTCAATCTTTGTGAAGCCTTCGCAGGCCGACGAGATTTTGAGCCCCAAATTGCGGGAGTACTGGATCTGATGGGCATTCCTTATACCGGAACCAAGAGTTTGGGGCTGGCAATTTGCCAGGATAAGGCGCTGTCAAAGAAAATTCTCGCTCATCATAGGATTCGGGTTCCAAAGTGGATAACGTCCTCATGGCAAAAGCCCCTTAAGTCGTTTAAGAATTTTTCGTTCCCGGCTTTTGTTAAGCCCATTCGAGAGGAATCTTCCGAAGGAATCTCAAGAGACTCCTATGTGGAGAACGAAAAGGACTGTCTGGGTCGCGTGAAATTTATTCATGAGCGATATCGGATGGATGCCTTGATCGAAGAATTTGTCGGGGGGAGAGAGTTTTATGTCAGCGTTCTCGGTGGAGCGAGGCCAAAGGTCTTTGCTATTCGGGAGCTAACGTTTCGAGAGTTTCCGGAGGATGTTCCGAGGTTTGCAACCTTTAAGACGAAGTGGGATGCGGAGTATCGAAAGCGGTGGGGAATTCGAAATGATTTTGCCAAGAACCTTCCCGAAAAAGTGGAACGTGAAATTCAAAAGACTGCAAAGAAGGGCTTTCAGTTGTTAGAACTTTCTGGCTATGCACGTTTTGATATGAGAATGTCCGAAAGCGAGGAAATAGTAGTTCTCGAAGCCAATCCCAACCCCTCACTGGACATGGAAGACGATTTTTCACAATCCGCCCTTCGCTCGGGCCTCAAATACGACCAAATGATCGAAAAAATCGTCTCCCAGGCCACCTAAACTTCCTCTGACCCCTTTTTACCCCCCTGCGACTCCGCCTTCCCAACCTAAAAAATTAGTCTGACCCCTTTAGGGGTGTCAAAAATGTAAGTTGTTGAATTCATAAGGTATTTTTTTAGAGTGGGTTCGAGAAAGTAGCGGATTTTCGGCATAAGGTTTGCAAGTTTTAGGGTTTGGAATGGTGTTTAATTTTAGACATATGTCTTATGGACTTTGGTCTGAGTTTAGAAATCTATCGTCCAGCGTGATCTTTTTGCTGGAAATTACTCTGACCCCTTTGCCCTTGTTCGGGCAGGCCGTCGAGGAGGCTATTGCCCAGTTGAATGAGCAGTCATCAGAGATCGCGAAAGCATTAAGAGTTAATCCGAATGTCTTTCCGCTCGATCGTGTACTTACTCGACAAATGATTCAACATTCAGAAATTCTTGCGCTCCACCTGTCCGTTAATCCGGGGGATCAAGAAATTCTCGGTCGCCTTTCTCTTAACGGCACCACGGTCCCCCTTCTCATTGCGGTAATAACAGAAAACCAGTTGACCGATGATTCACCATTCAAACGAAACTTCGACTACTACTCCCAACGATCTGCAAATTCCATCGATTTGAAATATCTGGAAAACGCCATTCCGAAGTTACTCGCTTTGCAAGCCGTCTACGGAACGTCTGCAGACAAACATCTTTTCGAGTTTTTTACCAAGGAGGATATCGTTCGGCTTCGAAAGGCTGAGATCCTTATCGACTATGAACGAAATACGTCTGCGCCTCTTATCATTTGGCAAGGCCATCACCGAGTCATTCAACTACATCCCCCTCGACAAGTCCTCGTGCGGCAATCGGATTACTTGGCAGGTAAATTTTTTGCCCGAGCTCAGCGTTATTTTGGCAGCCGACTTACAAAAAATACAGAAAGTGACAATGGAATTATTTTAGATCATGAAAACCATTTAACTCAGTTCCTCGTCAATTTGACGATAGAAAAGATAAAGACCGATCAAATCCGCCCCCTCGGGGAATATGACCTTGAAAGCGGTTTGGGGTCCGAGTATTTTCTCGAAACGTTTCGACAGGTCATTAAAAACGAACAGGCAACAAATCCCATTTTTCGAGGACACCTCCAATTTCTCTTTAGCCATGCCGAAGATGCGAAGGGCGCGTCCCTATCCGAGAAAGAACGAAATGCGATTGCTAAACTGCAGGCTGAGTATTTGGCGACGCTCGGCGTAGGGGGCAAAATGATGACAGAACGTCTGCAAACCCCTAAGCAATCCCTAAAGTTCAGTACTCTTCATCCGAAGACCAAGCTCTCTTCCCAAGAATGGAGCCTCTTAAATAGTCTGGATGTCCTCCGGCAAGGTTCAAAAACGCGAAATCCTTATCTTGAATCCTGGTTTATTCATTCCGACACCAGCCAAGGAACGAGTATTCTCGATATTCGAACCGAACCGAAACTTGTTGGTTACCTCTTTGATTCTGTTTTTCAGATTCATGGTCCAAGCGATCAACTTTCTCAACAACTTGGCGGGTTGTTGGTGCAAAGCCCTCAAATGACCACCAGACCTATTGGAATGAGAAATCTGTATCGAATTGCCGAACTGATTGTTGCTCGAAAGCCACGCACCATCAATCAGCTTCGCGAAATGCTCCGCGATCGCCAGTCACTCGATAACCCCCAACAACAGCGCCCCATAAAGCTCGGCCGCGACGAGGCTGCTATGATAGCGGGCCAGTGTCATCGAATTATTCAACAAATCGGGACTCAACTTTCTCAATAATCGATTGCTAGTAAATGCCTTCTACGATTTGCTAATCTGAAAAAGATGCAAAAGTTTCGTACAAAATCCGACAAAGACTACCGCCATGCTCTTCGGCATTCCACGGCGCATCTAATGGCTCAAGCCGTTTTGCGTTTATACCCAGATGCCAAGTTAACCGTTGGGCCGGCGACGGAAGAAGGATTTTTTTACGATATCGATTTGAATGGAAAAACCCTTCAACCCGACGACCTTTTCAAAATCGAAGAGGTCATGAAAAAGATCGTTAAAGAAAATTTCGATATTCAATATTCCGAGAAAACAAGATTGGACGCTAAGGATTTTCTTAAAAATACCGGGCAGATCTATAAAATGGAGCTCGTCGATTCCATTCCGGAAGGCGAGCCG
>CAZSZT010000191.1:0-4664 GCA_964611175.1 uncultured Bacteriovoracaceae bacterium | reverse complement strand
GCTAAAGATTTTACTCGTATTCTATCTTTCGAAGCGTTTGCGATCGTCTACGACGGAGTTAAAACCGAATTCCAAAAATTGTTTTTGAAGCCTTACTTTCTCAAAAACAAATCGACTCTTCACGATACCATCCTCAAGCCCCTCATGAAAATGGCGGCGGCTGCCTTTCTTGCCGCCGCCATTCCTTCCTTCGCTTTTAGTTTTCCGAATGTGTGTACCGCCATCAACGCCGCTCATTCCGACTCTTGCTTAAATCTTCAAGTCTCAAGCTGTATGTGCGGCTGGCCGGTTCCGCGTCCTTGCGCTCGATTCACATACTATCTGCCTCAAACTTTTATCGAAGTGGTGGAAAACGCGAAGCAAACCTATTTCTCTGATCTACCTGGAGCGGCGGGACAGATTCTTTCCCTCGAATCTTTTCTCCCCTATGGGGTGGTCTCGGATGACGACACACAGGCGTATCACGCGCATGTTGTCACCGTTCCTCTTCTTTCAGCCGTCATCAATTTACTTCCGTGTCGAGGAAGCTTTACCGACAAGTTTTGTTTCGATGCGATGAGCGAACATTTTGGAGAGCTCTGGAGAACCGGATCAGGAGATCTTCTCCAACCCAACTTCTTGGCATGGAGTCTTTCGCCACAAGCCTGTCTCTTGAAAGGAGCGGCGATGTCTGCCAAAGGCGGAAGCGAAGGACCGAATCAATGGGGCGGTCCCATGTGCAGTGCTCCTGTTACGGCGATTCAAAAGTTTCCACCTTCGAATCATTCAGCCTGTAACGGCTGGGGTTTATTTTATCCGCGCTCCGGGGTTGTCACAGGTCCCAGTGACTCCATTGGAGCCCTTATGATCGCGTCGCGATTGAAGAGTCTTTCTGCGGAAGTTCTTCATGCTACGCGCAGTTCCTTTGATGAAAAGTGGCAGATGATTTCTCCGCAAGCCTCTTCGTGCTTTAGCGAAGGTCAAAATATTGCGCCGCTGGAATTAACGAAAAATGTCACGCAAATCGGACGATTCGGTGGTCGCCTGAAAGGCTATCTCTTTACGGTCTGGCAAAAATATTCCTGTTGCCAAGATTGGGCGCAAGTTCCAGCCGCCTATGCCGCTCTCGAAGTTCTCAAGGCCACCTGTCAAAGCTTAGGAGGAGATCTATGAAATTTGGCGAACATTTGGTGCGGCGTAACCTCATCAAAGAAAGTGTTGTTCACGAAGGACTCGGCATTCAGCGATATAAAAAAGATCGTCTTGGGCGAATCCTTCGCGATCTGGGACATATCGACCAATCCATTTTAAATCGAGAGCTGAAACTTCATCTCAAGCCTATCTTTCATGCCGATCATCAGAATTTAAAATTATCCGAAGCGGTTTTGAAAGATCATCAGAAACAAAAGTGGGCCGATGAGCGTCAGGTTCTCATCCAAACGGAAACGCCCGAGAAAATAATTCTTCTCAGTAAAGACTACCGAGATGAAGTGGTTGAAGACGTTGAGAAAAGTTTTCGAAAGGCATGCGAGCTTCTTTGTGTGAAAGAGGACGTTTTCGACTATCTTAAAGAAAAGACGCATCCGGCAGCCGCACAAAAACTGATCGTCGAATCTCGCGAAAACGACGACCAGCGCGTTGCCAAAACAGAAGCTTATACATCTCTCTTTCGAGACGCTCTTCTTCAAGCGCAAAAACAGAGCGCCAGCGACATTCACTTTGAGCCGACACGAGAAGGTATCGACATTCGATTTCGCGTCTTTGGCGATATGACGAAGCCTTGGAAACAACTTTCCTTGGAGCATCGTCAAAGCTTCATGAATGAAGTGAAACGTCTCTCGAACCTTTCGATTGCCGTCAGTGGCAAACCGCAAGACGGTCGGATTTCTTTCAAATCATGGAATCTCGATGTTCGTGCGAATCTACTTCCCACTCTTTACGGAGAAAAGATTGTGCTTCGTCTCTTGGATCTTAAGCGTGAGTTTCAACTGAGCGCTCTGGGTCTTGAAGAGGACGTTCTCGAAGATTTGAAAAGTACCCTCCATTTTAAAAACGGGGTTGTTCTCATTTCCGGTCCTACAGGAAGCGGAAAGACGACAACACTTTATACGCTCTTAAGCGCCATCGACCGAAAAATGAAAAACATTGTGACACTCGAAGATCCCGTGGAGTACGGCCTCGACGGGATCAACCAAGTTAAAATTGATCGAAAACTTTCTTTTAACGATGCGCTTCGTTCCGTTCTTCGCCAAGACCCCGATGTGATTCTTGTAGGCGAAGTGCGCGATCCGGAGACAGCGGATCTTTGCTTCAAAGCGGCCGCCACCGGACATCTTGTTCTATCGACTATTCACGCGAACGGCGCGGCGGAGGTGATTACGCGCCTCATGAATTTGGGAGTGGAGCCTTACATGATTGAATCGAATCTTCGTTATTCTGCGGCCCAGCGTTTGGTGAAATCCATTTGTCCCAAGTGTTCGCCATCTCTCTCATCGGCTCACGACAACGATCCCGACGTGATGAAGCTCGTCGCCACGCTCGGCTCACCGGAAAATTTTCGTACCAAAGGAGTGGGATGCGAGGCTTGCCGAGAAGGCATTACGGGACGAGTCGCTCTATTGGAGTACATGCGAAAAGAAGAAATCAAAGAATATCTTTCAACCGAACTCAAAACGACACCGAAACTTGTGCAATCGCTTCGAGAGGCCGCTCTTCGAAAATCTCGCGCGGGCACGATTGATGTGAAGGAGGTCTCTTATGTGGCGTGATATCGTCGACTGCTTACCGCCGATTACGATGTTCTTAGCATGGTTGGCCTTGCTCGTGATGTTTCTCATGGAAGTCACAAAGGTCGTGCATGTTTAAAAGTTCGTCCTCCGTTTTATTTCCTTGGATTTGCTTGGTGGCATGGTTGCTGTCCTTGGATGCGGTTCATGCCAGCGAGTTCCAGTATTTTGAGCGTGAGATTGACTACTGGAATAGTGCGAAGAAAGCACCGCCTGCGGCGTCCTTGCCCGCAAATCCAACTGAGAAAAAACAGGAAGACGCCGACTCTTTTGATTGGAAAAAACATCTCGATCCGAAAAATCCGGAGTTTTTCAAAGAAGGCGATCACACACCGCCAGAACCCTTCATGGAGATTGTCCGAAATCCCTCGGATAAAAATTTAAAAAACTGGTTTGAGTATATCGACAAAAAAAATCGACTCACGGAAAGGCTTCAAGAGCGAATGGTGGAATATTTGGCGAAAGAAGGAAAACATCTGGAGGCCGATCAAAAGAGAGAACTGACCGCTCAAGTTCGATCGCTTCCTCGTACGTCTCCTTCGGTGAAACGCTATCGGTTTCGGATGTACTTTGATTCGACGTGCCCACACTGCCGTCGCATGTTTGAGACTTTGAAAACCTTGCAAGACCAAGGCTATTTCGTCGAAGCGCGACAGATTGATAGCGGTACAGAAGGACTTCAAAATTTACCGATTCCAACGACTCCGGCCAGCCGCGATGAAATTAAAAAATTTGAAATTCAAAGTGTTCCGTTTTTACTCGTCGGCGATCTCGATTCCCAAGCCGTCTACAGGATGACAGGTTTTCAAACACCCGAATCTATTTTCGAGCACCTTCAACAGGCTCCCAACGTCTCCAACCGAGAAAGGAACTTAAACCCATGAAAAAGAAACTTTCCTCCATGTTTTCTCCAATGACGGAAATGGACTGGAAAATTGGCCCGAAAGTCCTCATGACCTTGCTGATCCTCTACGGATTAGCATTTGTTGTCTTCCTTCTGTTCGGAAGTGATGTCTACGCCGGAGGAACCCTTCCCGGAGAAGATGCCAGCGACAAACTGGAAGCGGCGGGAACTCTTCTGCGTGTTCTCGACACAGGACTCTTTAAGTGGGGCGCTCGAATTTTTGCAGGTCTTTGCATCATGGCCTCCGCGTGGTCTCTCAAAGAACAACGCTTTGGTGTCTGCGTAATCTGCATTGTTGCCGCGATCATCTTCGGAACAGCTCCCACTTGGGTCAAAAACATTTTCAATATGGGAGATACGAACAGCATTTTCTCGGAATTAAGTCCGAGCCACGAACGTCGAGACCTACTTATCGCTCACAGAGATGTTCACAATGTTTGATTACCGACCGCTCAAACAAAAGCATGGTGTGCGTGTGAGTCAGACCATCGACTCACCGATCATGATTTTCGATCATTTTGAATTGAGCGACGCGTTCGTCACCATTGGGATCGTTTTGATCTTTGGTGTGATTTTTTACGCCTGGGGCATGATGATGTTTCTGCTTCTTGTCTTCCTCGGCATCGGTCCCGTCATTCGGAAAAATCACCCGAAAGGAATTTTCCTTCATTGGCCTTATCGCCATTGGGGCATTTCGCTTCCGGGACTGACGAACCCCATTCGGCGACGACGTTTTTCAGACTAGAGGAGAAAAAATTCATGAACTTAAACTCACAAGGAGAATGCACATGGAAAATACCCCCGCACCCGCCCAAACTACCTATGAACGGAAACCCAACCAAGACATCCGCTTCCGTCGATCCAAAGACAATAAATACATCTGCGTCGATGTCATCCAAACCTACATCTTCTCTTCCAAATATTTCGAAGCTCTCGCTCGTAATACAAAAGCTTCGGACGGCGTGGCAAAAGAAGTTTAACACTTGGGAGGCATC
>CAZSZT010000190.1:0-4668 GCA_964611175.1 uncultured Bacteriovoracaceae bacterium | reverse complement strand
ACATTTCTTCAGTTCGGATTCACTCAAGGCTTTCGCCGTCGCGATAGCGCCTTCGTATTCTTTTTGGAATCGTTCCGAGGAGGTCGTATCCCTGGGAGCAAGAGCTTCCAAGAATACTACAGGGACAGAGATCGTCTGATCTGCCGCCATGATGACGTTTGTGTTCAAAAGAATTGATAAAAATAGAATCGAAGTTTTCATCTAAATTTTTCTCCAGACTAGTTTTGCAGTTCCGAAATTTTCTTTGGGTGTAGTGAGGACGAGAAAACCTTCAGGAAGTTCCGCGTATCGAATCATCTCTTTTCCAATCCGCGAAGGATTTGAGGCTTGAGTAACTTGGTGCCGGATAGTGTTTCCGTCGATTTGAAATGTGCCCGAGTAAAATAAAATTGAATCGAATATCGCTTTCGACTCGTTGGGCTCTGACTTGTCGAGCGCCCTATTGATGCTGACGCTCATGTGTCCGTCAGGTGAGTAAATTAAAAGCCCCGACGCCTTTTCACCCCAGGGTTTCACAACGCCTTCCGGGCTCACAATGTCGAACCGCTCTAGGCTCCAAGAGCCAAAAATCTCATCTCTCATACTACCTCGCCGACTGAATGGAAGTTTCAGCCTGTGCGCTTGTTGCATGAGACATTCAGTGAGTCAAGTGCATAAGATTACTCTAGTTTTTATAAGTTGGTGTGAGACTTTAGTATCACGGTCGAGACTCAAGTCTCATGAATAGCTAATCCGCTGGATCTCCAGAACTTTTCCGATTCTGAAGTTGCAGCTCATCGGTCTCGATCTCTCGCCCGATCTCACGAACTTCCTCAGACAGATCGTTTAGTAGCAGACCGGCACCCATTTTTATTTGGTCCACATCGGCGGGCACAATTGCTTCTTCCATTAACCCATTCTCAAAGAAGAACGAGAGTGCTCTGAGCTTTGCTGCGGCGAAGTACAATCGAGTGTAAGAGGCTGTTTCGTCTTCATTTTCCATATATCAGTTCGCTATTAGCGAACTATTTATCACCAAATCGCAGCTATTGTCGAGAAGGTTCGCTATGGGCGAACCTGATTATGGACAAAAGCTTAAAGAATTTGGGGAAAAACATATCTAGAGTTCGACGAGAGCGAGGGCTGTCGTCAGAACAACTTGCTTATCAGAATGGCATTTCTAAGGGTTATATGTCGGATATTGAAAACGGTAAGCGTCTTCCTAGCCTAAAAATGCTATCGAAGATTGCTAAAATTCTTCATGTGCCGGTGAAAGAATTTTTTGAAAATTGATCCCATGAAGTAGTTTGGAGGTAGATGTGCCAGGTTTTTCCAAGGGATCAGAATGGCGAAAATGGGATCTTCATGTTCATTCCCCTTACAGCGTTCTATTTAGCGAGTATTCCGGGTCCACCTTCGAAGAAAAATGGACATCGTTTGTTGAGACCTTAGAAAATATTCCTGATGTTTCTGTAATTGGGATCACTGACTACTTCTCAATCGAGGGCTATAAAAGGCTTATCCTTGATAAGTCTAGCGGGAAACTAAAAAACATTGATCTCATCTTACCCAATGTTGAATTGCGACTAGATTTAAGCACTCAAGCTGATCGGCCAGTAAACTTACACGTTTTATTTTCTCCTCGTGTTGTAAGCGACCTTGAGACTCGTTTTTTTTCACGTTTAACTTTTAGATATAGAGAGCAAAACTATTCGAGCGCAAAAAGAGATCTAGTTAGTTTGGGAAAAATGTTTCTCGGAAGCGAGAATGTCTCCGACGAAGAAGCTCTTCGTAAGGGAATGGAGCAGTTTAAAGTTTCGAAGGAACAACTCACGAACCTCATCCGAGATGATGCTTTATTAAGGAACAATGCGTTTATTGTGGTTGCAGACCGATCTGGCGACGGAGCTTCTGGGGTAAGAGATAATAGTTTAAAGGCAGTCAGAGAAGAATTGTATCGATTTTCAGACGCCATTTTTACTTCCACTCCTTCTATATGTAAGTATTTCTTAGGACAAGGCACAGATTCCGAGGAAGTTGTAAAAACAAAATACGGAGCATTGAAGCCGTGTATTCATGGCTCAGACGCTCATAGTCCTGCAAAAGTATGCAAACCCGATGGTGATAGATTCACATGGGTTAAGGCCGATCCAACTTTTGAAGGATTACGTCAGATCATTTTTGAACCAAAAGACAGAGTCTTAATTGGCAAGGACAATCCTCAGATTCTGGCGAACAGATCCTCTTTTTCAAAAATCAGAATCGACTCTGGCCCCGTTTTCCAGGAAGGAGAGTTGCAGTTTGTTTCAAATGACATTTCTTTGAATCCAAATTTGGTCTGCGTCATTGGCGGGCGAGGTAGCGGAAAAAGTGTACTCCTCAGCGCCGTAAGGAGAACTTTTTTTAAAGAAGGATCTGAAAATCCTGATGATAAGTCAGAAGAAGTATCAACTCAAAATTTCCATGTCACATTCATGAAAACAGATGGGACAGAGTGCGAGTATCACATTCAGGACGAAAACAATCTTGATTACTTACATGTCTCTCAAGGAGAGGTGAAACACATCGTTCAGAATCCAGAACTCTTGGATAAACAAATAAAAAGCATGTTGGGTATTGTTGATCCTGGAAGTACTCTATACGAAACCGATGGCATCAAAAAAACGATTACAAGAATCATTGAATTAAAAGAGTATTTTCAAGAACGAACCGACGACGGCAAGCTTTTGAATCATCGTTCATTTCATGAGCAAGAAATAAAGAGATTTAAACAGCTTATTTCTACGATCACAACTGAATCAAACAAAGACCTAATTGAAACTTATAGGAGCAACGTCAGCGAACTCACAAAGATTAAGGGATACATAGATGAACTGGAAGACTTGTCGAAAGAAATCTCTGACACTCAAACGTTAATAAATGAGCGCATTAAAAATTTGAACGAAAAGATTGGGAGCGTCGGAAAGATAGATGCTTTCAAGTCGGATGTACAAATCAAACAAATCAAGGCAGCGAGTGATGCTTTAAAACTAGCTGAAGGAAAGTTGGTTGATACAAACAAAAAAATTACGGAACAATTTCGAAAAGCTGGTATCGAAGGAGATATAACGACTCTTCTAGAGAAGGTTAATCAGTACCAAGCGCAAATTGAAAAGTCTGAGAAGGCAATAAAGCAAATCGAAGTCTACGAGTCAGAGCTTAGTAGCTTATTCGCGTTGCTTAAAAAACATTCAGCTAACGTGAAAAAGCGCTTAGGTGATTACATTTTACAACTAAGTTCGAGTTGGAAAAACCTTCGTTCTGGGAAAGAAGGTTGGACCCAGCAACAGCGAGAGCTTAGTGCGAAGCTAACTGATGGTATAGCAGTGAATGGCCAAACGTGGTTTGATGTTGATGCATTTTACAGAATAGTCGACACGGCCATTAACAAGAGTAAATTCAAGGCTACTAAAGAAGTTTCTATTGAAGCGAGAATACGCAATTTTATTGGCGTAAAAAATCAAGATGACTATTTCCGTCTCCTAGAGGGTGAAAAAATTATCGATATCGGGGACAGAAGAATAAGTTTGGATGAAGTTTTGGATGAGGATTATTTTGTGAAAGAGGGTGAGAAGAATTTTCTTCAGGCCTTATTCGATGCAACTCGTGTTTATGGATATTTGAAAGTAATTTGCGAACTAAAATACAAGAACAAAGCCCCCAACCAACTGTCCGTAGGTCAGAGAGGAACGCTTTTTGTCTGTTTAAAACTAGCAACCGATACCTTTGGTCAACCTTTTGTTTTTGACCAACCTGAAGACGATTTAGACAATCAGTTCATCATGCACGAACTCGTTCCGTTGTTTCGTACTATTAAGAATTTTAGACAAGTTATCGTCGTTACTCATAATGCAAACTTGGTTGTAAATGCAGATGCCGAACAGGTTATTGTTGCATCCAATGAGGGAGAGAAAGTTAGTTATGTTTCAGGATCATTGGAAAATAGTAAAACTATTGATCCAGCTACCGTCGGAATTAGAGAGAACGTTTGCGACATTCTTGAAGGCGGAATTCTCGCCTTCAAGAGTCGCGAGCAGAAATATCGAATATCGGGAACGCCTTAATAAAAACACATCTTGAACGGGCTTAATGCGCACTACGCGTCATGCGGATATCTTTTATTGAAACCGTTTCGCCTCTTCAGGAAAAACAGAAATCGGTTTCCAATCAATGCTCAAAATATCTCGCGACGCTTGCTCAGTGAGTATGGCGCACTCCTTCAATCTGCATTTCTCAATTTGAGAAAGTGAGATTCCCAGTTCAGCCAAAGCAGCAATGAGCATGAGTTTGATGAGTAAGTTGTACATAAGTAGGTCCTCCTGAAATTTGGGCGAAAAACATTTCACCCAGTTTGATTTTGTGGATTGTTTTTTGTGATTGGCTGCATGGATTTCGTGCAGCCATTTTTTCGGATTGAGTCGCGATTTGCAGCCAGCGTGCAGCCACTTTGCAGCCACCTACCTGACCTTCACGCGACTTTGCGCAACCTTAAGGGGTCTCGAAAAACAGAACGTCTCTTCGCACTTTCCTAGTGTTTCTGATTATTTATCTAGTCGTTTACGGGGTTTAGGTGAAGCAGTGGTGGGGGCAGCATTTTAGGAGCGGGCCCCCGCCGAAAAATGGGTGGGGGGGTTAGATTTTTAATAAACA
>CAZSZT010000189.1:0-4686 GCA_964611175.1 uncultured Bacteriovoracaceae bacterium | reverse complement strand
GTGAGCGTCGCATCCAGATACTGCAGGCGTCTTTCAATCCAAAACTGAAGATAATCAAAATTTTGTTCCAGGCCCATTCCGTGTGCGTTTTTAACCAGGGAGTTGGAGGCGTGTTTCCAGGTTTGTCGATCTCTTTCAATAGCCGTCGAAATAGATTTTCTTTTGTTTAAAATAATATCTTTGATATTTTTTTCTGTCCAAATCGTCGACCGTAATTCATTCCATCTTCGATAAAGTTGTCTTTGAAAAGTGGGCTGAGAAATAAGATGATTGATGGGATATCGAGCATACCAACGATCATATTTTTCGAGGCGGCTACCATTTCTAAGCCCGAAACTCTCGCTATTATTAAAAGGAAGAATATGAGCAACCGAAACATCTTTATTATCCGAAGCGTTCCACCAAATATAAAAATCTGATTTTTGCCGCGTGCCCGATAAAAGTGAAAAGAGATAATACTCGACAATTTGTAGAAGATTGACCGCTGGAAATTTGCTCTTTGAAAACTTCTCCGTGAACCCCTCAAACCTTCCTTTTAAGCTAAATCCGGTGGATTCGAGATCAGGAAATTCTTGCTCAAATTCATATTCATCTACTGTGCCAAGGGCCTTTGGATTGGATGAAAATCCCTTAGCTTCAAGTTTAAATATCCCGCCAACGGGATTCAAGGCGGTATCGAAGGCGCTCAGTCCCAGAACATCTCTGTTTGGCCGTTCCGTTAAAAGATAAAGACCCCCATAATCTCCGTTAATCACCAGTTCAACGTGCGACGATCGTGGGGCTGGGCCCACCTGAGAGAGGCGCCAAAGTTCCTGGGATAGGTGGGTTCGTAGAAAGGTGGGGTCATTAGTTTCGGCAAGTAAAAGCCAGTTGTCTGTTTTATTCATTTGCGGCAAAAGGCGTTTCTTATTCTTTAATGAAACAGAGAAGGATTTTTTAATACTTTGAAGATTACCTCGCGCCCGAAGAAAGACTTTGTATTTTTCAGATAGCTTATTCTCTATATACCGGCTCATATTACATCGAATCCAAATTTTCTCTTCTGGATTATCCTGGCAATTAATAATTAGAAGTGGCAATTCAGGTTCGAAGTTAAGAGCTTTTAGATGGGCACTTGGTTCAGGATTTAATTTGGAAAACGATTGAGGGTTATCGATGAAAGGAGATGACCAGCCAAAAAATAATCCACTCGCAAGGAGGACAATAAAAATAAATAGAAAAAGCCAACGATCTCTTGTTGGATTAAAACTCAATATTCCTATCTCCGTAAACGAACGATACTGGCTGATTAGCACTCAGCGATTGAATGTCTTGAATGATTTTATTCTCATCCGCTTTCTTTTTGAGAGAGACAATATAACTCAATTCATAAAGATCGCTGGATACGGAAGCTGTTTGCACCAGAGAGTATTCTTTAAAAGCCTTTTTTAGCAGTGGATCCAATTTATTTGCTCGTTCGAAATGAGAGGGCCAGACAATTCGTAGGAGGCATTGCTGATCATTCCGTTTTCCAAACTGAAACCCAGTGATTGCAATTTGAATCAGGCAAATAAGACCCGTCATAAGAACCGCCATCGAATAAAATCGAGTTCCACATGCCATGCCCACTGCCATCGTAAAAAAAATAAAACCTACATCGTGTGTATCTTTAATAGCATTTCTAAAACGTACAATCGAGAGGGCGCCTAAAAGAGTGAAAGCGCGAGCAATATTGCTTCCCACAATCAGCATAATACAAGACACAACAACACATAATATAACCAAATTTTGAACATAAGATTGAGAGTAGGAGACGCCGTGGTGCGTAAAACTATAAGTTTTTCCAATAATGAGGCTTAGAATAAAACTAAGAAGAATAACCGTTACGACTTCGTTCAGTGTAAATGTGTACGAACTCGGAACGACTTCTAAAAAGGGTCTTAAAAAATCTTCGAACGTCATTGAATACCCATTTCTTTAAGAAGGAACTTCAAAAATATACGAAAAATTATTGTTTAGATTCTTTCTCGGACTTTCTCTAAGCAAGTGGCTAAATATAGCATCGTAACTAAGTTTTTCAATTAGTTCTTGCAATGTTTTTAGTTTCTGCCTCGATAATAAAATTTTATAAGGCCTTGATTTTACATCCATAAAGTAAGTGCGGAGTTCAAGTTCTTTTGGGTTTATAAAGAGTACGTTGCCTCCTCCAAAGATGGCTTTTTTCTGGTAGGCAGCACCATTGCGCTCATTGTGAGAGATTTCGTTGTTTAAAAGGTAGGTGTGAGAAAGGTATTTTGAAACGACTCCAGAATGATTGTCTTTGATTATGTTTCCGATGAGAAGCGCATCACTTTTTTCGCCAACGCTAACTCCCTTGTCATTGAATCCAATAATATTGTTATTAAGAAGAATCGCGCGGGAGCCGCTCAAATCAATACCATCACCATTGCTATTATTACCCGAATCTTGAAAGTTGTTGTTTGTAACAACGGCGTCGCAGAAATCAAGATCAACTTGATCTGCCTGATTAGATCGAAAGGTATTGTGAGACAAGTGCACAACACCATATTTTACGTTTAGGCCATCTTCAGATTTATTCAGATGGATCTTGGAGTTCTTCATACTGAAACTCTTGTTATTGAAAATGGAAAGGGCTCCCGAAAAATAAATTCCTTCGATGATCGCTTCACTCCCTCCGGACAAATCAAGCCATGAAATCAGACTTTCGGTTTGGTTATTGCCGAGAACGCCGATAACTCCAAAGGTCTTGGTTTTATCTATTGGGCGAATGATAACGGGTTGTTCTTTCGTTCCTCTAATTTCGATCCCATTTCTTGCCAGAAGAGAGATCTTCTCTCCGAAATAGATTTTCGTTCCAGCTTGAACAACAAGCTTATAGCCATCGGGCACAATTATATTTTTCGTAAAATAATGATCACCTCGTTGAAGGATAAGTCGGCCTCCTTTTTTAAGTGAAAAAATGGAGCCATATTGATTGAGAATTTCTCGCGTCACCTCAAAGTTTTTGCGAGGCGGATTTTTCTCGATGGCATCGATTATTTTATCCGCAGGTTTAAGGACAATGTTCTGACCGGAAAGAGGATTTCGAGATAGGCTATTTTCGGCAAAAATCTCGGTTTTATTCCAGGTCACCCTAATTTCCTTTTCGAACCAGAGTTCCACAAAAAAATCTGCATCTCTTTTACTCAAATCGGCTCTAAAATGATTTGATAGGTCTAATGATTTTAACCTTGAATGAATGTCAACTTCACGGCTTGAAAGTTCAAAATTTTCCTCGATTTCCCAATCAGAATTATCTCGGAGGCCCGCCTTGAGAAAAACTCGACCATGATAGTTCCCCTCAAGGAAGAGTTTAAAGTTGGAAAGAGTAATCCGAGCAAATGACTCAGGTTTTAAGACAAGGACAATTTTTTTTGGATCGGAGCGATAAGTGATGGTTAGTTTAGATTGTTCCAACGCAGCTTTAAGGCGAGGCCAATTTGAATGAGGCTCACGAGCGGTGGCCGGTATACCCATTTTCGATTTGAGGAACTCCTTAAAAAACATATAACCAAGCCAAAATGGGCTTGCGACAGAACGGTGCAATTCATCTTTTTCTTTTACATACTGTTCAGCAGAATTCGCTTTCTCCTTCGACGATACATAAGCCCATATCTTTTTATACTTTTCTTGGCGAATAAGCTCATTACCCGAGAGTGTTTGGAGAAACAAAAGCTCCAGAGCACCTTTTTTGCCGGTTAGGGCAATGAGAAAATAATCCGGAATTCGGCTTAACGTGTATTCAAAATTATCCAAATTCAAAGCCTGTGCTGAATTATTATCTCGATGAATCGTAGGATAAAACTTACCGTTCGTAAGATTGTAGAGAAGTTGCAAATTACCTTGAATAAAACCGTGTCCCCAAAAGCCAGCGAGAGTTCGGGCTGCCTCGAACGAACTAATATAATCTAAATCGACATAGTCCAAAATTTTAGAACTCCCTCTTTTTATAAGCACTTCATTGAGTTGGGTAAGCCGAGATTGAAGGATGTCCCTAAGTGGATCCCCCGCTTCTAGTTCTGAGGTCCCCTCTATAACCCGAGTATTCATTTCCTTGATCTCCTGGGCCTCTACTTCCGCTAGTTTGCCCAAGCTCTGTTCGGTGGTAAGTCGGCTTGCAGCCACCCACTTGCGTTCGATAATGCGATAAGATGGAAGCCCGATTTTTTCGAGGTACTCATTCCGAAAGTCCTGTTCTAAAAAATATAGTTTAGGTTTCCAATCGTTGATTTTTAGATTAATCAGCTCGTAATTCTCCGAAATAACGCCAAATTCTTTTGCGTAATAATCAATAATATCGGCTGTTCGATCGATTCTTTCGTAGAGAATAAGCCGAAACCGACTGCTTCCGAATAAAGATTCCTGATCGAGTATTTTTATGCTGAGAGAAATGAAGTTAGCAGCTCTGTGGTCATCCGGATGGGTTCCATGAGATCGTACTTTGACTCGATAACTAGTTCCCTTATGAATTAACCGCCCACTTAGCCAGACATTGTTTCGAGCGTAGATAGCATGACCGTTCGGATCATTTTCATAACTGTTATAAAGCTCTTTTAAATGATTTATAGAATGCTCCGACAAAAGAAGTTGAATGTCCTTGAGCGGGTAGTTGGAGTTTCTTTCCGTATAAATAAATAGAGGAGCTAT
>CAZSZT010000188.1:0-4694 GCA_964611175.1 uncultured Bacteriovoracaceae bacterium | reverse complement strand
CATCTCCAGGGCGCCCAAGCGGTTGAGATTGTTTCTAAACGATGGGGTATTTTTCCATATGAAGTGTCCTGTTTGAATTTTCTGAGAGGAGATTATCTTTTGAAATTGAAAGCGCCACCGTTCAAAGAAATAAATTGGACGGTTAATATCTTCACGATCAATGTTTATCCATGGGACGGCGATGAATTTGTTGGACACGAAATTAACTTTTTACAAAAAATAAAGGGAAGACCCAAGCTTTGATCTTCCCTTTAAAAAATAAATGGTGACTAAACTACTGTTATTTAGAAGCATCAGACTTTTTGTATAGGTCTTCGGCAGTTCCACCACTGTTTGTATTTCCACCCTCTTGCAAAGTTGCGGTAGTTTGTTCTGTTCCGTTACTGCATTCGTCGGCAAAGACGAAAGATGTCACAGAAAGGACGGAGAAAAGTCCGAGAATTGCAATTCGTTTCATATCGATATTTCCTTTCTTCATTCAAAAATTCTAAATCTGAGAGCTCTCTAGCTCTCGCTCATTTTTATTGCACGTTTGATGCCAAGATCACCATTCTTCTTCTGCATATAACCATATGAAATTATTGATATTTTTTATAATTAAGCCAAAGCTCGCAGTTTTTTCATGCAACAAGGGGCATCCATGCCGCATCCACTGAGACATTCCCAAACATGTTCGTTTTACATAAAAAGGGTCAGACCAATTTTTTAGATATCGATGGTAAGGATTTTTCGCATCCAAAAGGCCCCCGCAATAATCATCCCCACCATAATAAGTAGAAACACAACCCCTAAATTTGTTGTAAACAGAAGCCTAACGTAATTTGGTTGGATAAACCATTGAAGGCCGAGCATAACAATTGGAATTAAAGAGAGAATAAACCCCTGTGTGATACCCGCTTGGGCGAGAGTCCGAATTTTGTCTGACACCCTTTGGCGTTCACGGATCGTCTTCGCAATTGTGTCAAAAGCCTCAGACAAATCTCCCCCTTGCTGAGATAGAGTAACGACGGAATTGATGATCATAAATAAATCCTCAGAGGGAATACGTTTTGTCATATTAAGAAGGGCGTCATTTAAATTTACACCCACCCTATTTTCTTTAAGCACCATTCCAAATTCTTCTGCGCATGGATCGGGCATCTCCCTTTCTATAACTTGAATAACCTGCATAAATGAAAGACCAGATTTTACGGCGTTAGACATCATATTGAGCGCATCCACGAGCTGGCGATCAAACTTCTGCACTCTTCGTTTAAACCAGCCACTTATAATAGTTCGGGGGGTCTTAAAGCCGAAAAACCCACAAACAACCGCTGCGAAACATCCCAGGACAAAACTTAATTGAAGGCCCACCACAAAACCAATGAAAGAAAAGGTAATGGTCGGAACGAGAATCATTAAGTAACAACGACTTAAAGGGATGCGTATAAACATCCGATCCAAATAATCGTAAAGCTCTTGCGCATAGTCCTCCAAACGCCTTCTTATATTTCGTTCGAGTTCTGCATAATTTGAATAGATAATCGCATAAATACTTCCGGCAACCAGCACCACTCCAGTTCCGGCCAAAAGGTAAAGTGTAGCTTGAGAAAAATTCACGGCTTTTTAATCCCTAGCGGATTAATAGTGGGTTTCGTTCCTGTAACTTTAGGTTTTAGCGGCGTTCGAGGGGTCAGACTAATTTGTTTAGTCGGAGTAACCGGAGTAACTTCGTCTGGTTCAAATGTCTTAGATTCGGAAATTAACGAACTGCTCTGACCCCTTGGGGTGCCAAAGAGGCCTTTGGGAGGGGCGATGCCCTTGGATTTTAGAGTTTCGACGAATTTGGGGATGAGGCCGGAGGGTTGGAAAGTTCCTCTGACCCTTCCTTTGTCGTCGGTGCCTTGTTGTTTGTATTCGAAGATGGGCTGGGTGACGATGGTGTCGCCCTCGATGCCGATGACTTCGGTAATCCAGGCGATCTTACGACTTCCGTCGCTGAATCGCTTCAGTTGCACGATCAAATTCACGGCCGATGCAATTTGCTCTCGAATCGCTTGGATCGGAAGATCAAACCCTGCCATCATCACTAGGGTTTCCAATCGACGAATACAATCTCTCGGGTTGTTGGCGTGAATCGTCGTCAAAGATCCATCATGACCCGTGTTCATCGCCTGTAACATATCGAGCGCCTCTCCACCCCGACACTCTCCCACCACAATTCGATCCGGTCGCATCCGCAACGCATTCTTTACCAAATCCCGAATCGTAATGGCCCCATCGCCCTGTAAATTCGCCGGTCTCGCCTCCAAGGTCACCACATGCGGCTGCGGCAATTGCAATTCCGCCGCGTCCTCTACCGTTACAATCCGATCATCTTCTGGAATGAAACCCGCAATGAGATTAAGCAGGGTTGTTTTACCAGTGCCCGTCCCCCCACTCACAACAATATTGAGTCGAGCGTCTATCGCTGCTCTTAAAAAATCACCCATTTCCTCTGCCACGGAATTAAATTTTACTAAGTCTGAAAACTGCAATTTTTCTTTGAAAAACTTTCGAATCGTAATCACGGGTCCCTTGAGCGACAACGGTGGAATAATAATATTGATACGAGACCCGTCGTGCAAGCGCGCGTCACAAAGCGGCGTCTTCTCATCCACACGCCGTCCAATTGGGCTCACTATTCTTTCAATACATCCAAGCAAATGTTTGTCCGTCGTGAACCGATAATCCGTAAGTGTAATTTTCCCTTTACGCTCAATGTAAATCTGGTCCCTTCCATTGACCATGATTTCCGTCACCTCTGAATTTTCCAGAAGTGGCTCCACGGGACCAAGGCCTAAGGCCTCATCCAGAATCTCTCTTGCTAACTCCACCCGCTCCGCCCGACTCTCGATGTCGCGAGCTTCTTCTTCCAACAAACGTTGAATCGCCGTTGAGGTTTTCGCCCGAAGCTCTTCCTTCTTCTTCGGATCCTTCTCCATTGCCAGAATATCCATCTCCTTTAGATCCACAAGTTCCAGCAATCTTTCATGAACACGTTGTCGAATTGCCAAATTCCGCTCCATGATTGGCCTGGGCGTTCCTCCCGCTTCAACAATTTTCTTTCCGCCACCAGCACTCCCGGCCTCTCCATACGTAAACGGCAAAACTTGTTTTAAAACATCAAGCGATTGAGAACTTGCTACGCGACTGACCTTGCTCTTTTCCGACCTAGATTCGATAGACGAAATCTCTCGAATGGCATCATCGACTCCTTTTAAATACGGGTGTCTCGGATTTAAAACCTGCAACGGTTTCGACTGACTCAAGCATTGCTGCAGCGCTGCCGCATCCTCGGGAAGCAAAACCGATGGCTCCACCAAAAACTTTTGTTTGATAACAGCCGGTGAAATCACGCCCCTCGGATCATATTGATTAAGAACAATTTTTTGGACTTCACTTCCGAAATGAAGCGCCCTAAGTTTTTTGGAAAACTCGGACGCCTGATTCACAGATAAAATATTTGCCGAAGTCACGAGATAAATAAGACTGGAATTCTCAAAAGCTCGAAACGAAAGGGGATTAAAGTCTCGCCCCAAATCCACAATAACATAATCAAAAGAACGAATCAGAAGTTTCAGCGCGCGGTCCATCGCTTGATCGTCAACACCCTGAAAGTCGGTCACAAAAGAAGCCGCGTCCAAGAGATACATCCCCGACGGATGTTTTCCAATCCAATGGAGGGCCAACTTCGGATCCAATCTCGGGGAATTCCGAACGAAATCCACGAACGTCTTATTCGATTTCGTATTTAAATAAACCCGAAGATCCCCCAGGTTCCCGACGTCGGCGTCCACTAAACAAACGCTTTTTTGGGCTCCTGTCTTGGAAAGTCCATAAGCAAGATGCAGGGCAAAGGTGGTCTTCCCCACCCCATCCTTGGCACCCGTAATCGATAACAAAATTCCCATTTCTACTCAAAATCCTCTGGCCCACCCACACGCCCAGAATCGACGCTTTCCAGATTCATGGTTTCACGAATGAGCCGCCCGGCATCTCGTGGCGAGACCAAAACATCCGGTGTAATGAACACGATAAACATCGATCGATCCTGCGTCGTCGATCGACTCTTAAAGACCTGAAAAATATTTCCGAACGCATTCGTCGCAGTTGGTCCAGAATCCCCCAGGGGCTGAAAGGAAAACGGCGCATCGGGTGGCGAATCCTTTACATCGGAAAAGGCCGAGCGAATCACCCCGCCAATCGCAATCGTCTCGCCGCTTCGAACATATTGAGACGTCTTCACACTTGAATCGTTAACGAGAAACGCCCCAGCTTTTGGAGCCGAGCCCAATTTCGCAACATCCACCGAAACATTCATATCTACGAAGTCTCGATCATCCACAGTTGGCGTCACATTCAGCGTAACACCCGTTTCCAAAGGTTTTCCATTATCCCCACCCCCCAAAGAAACTGCTCCAAAAGCATTTTGGCCGGGAACGTAAACTTTTGATCCCGATCGAATCGTAGCCGCCTCTCCGCTTTTTACGGAAATCGTGGGATTTTCAAAAACACGCGCAACACCCAACGCCTTCGCGGTATTCAGGCGAGGCAAAAATTCCGTAACGATTGCCGAAAAATTAATCGCGCCGTTTCCGTTTTGGTAAAAATATTGAAAATGAACATCTCAGAACGGTGTCCAAAAAAAATTAAAATATCGAAGTAACGCCTAA
>CAZSZT010000187.1:0-4695 GCA_964611175.1 uncultured Bacteriovoracaceae bacterium | reverse complement strand
CTACTCTAGACAACAGTGGAGACAATGAGCTCCATTACGACGAGCAAGGTAAATTAGCCATTAGAAAATATACAACCACTCAATCCTGGTTGCCAAATTCAGCCATCACTTCCGGGATAGAGAGATTCTTCTATAACCAAAATGGAAATCTTATTCATTCTGAAAATAGGGACCTCAACAATGTCCTACTTTCGGAATCGAATCACATCATAAATGACCAGGGCAAGCTTTCAGAGTTCGAATATGTATTTTACCATGATAATGGGACGAGCCGTCTCAATAGGACAATCTATACACGAACTGAAGATTCTACGACTGCCATTACTAAAAGCGGCATAATGAACACTAGCGGAGGATTTGATCGCGTTGAATCTATTGCGACATCGGTTTATAAAAAACAAAATACTGAACTCCGTCCAGTCAGTTGGGAATTGCGTTTTCAAATTGGTGAACCAGGAAACTTTAAGCGAACGTATTTGAAAGAGCACGATTACAATGATCTTCCGAATTCAGACTATTACGAACAAGTCACCATAACGGAATTTGATATCTTAAATCCAAACAAGCCTCCGACTATAAAGGTTGAACGAAATGCAAAGGATGGTCGTATAATTGCAGCATTTTCTAAAGATGAGGATGGAAACCTGATACCGAAAGAACGTTACGAATATTCCGAAATCTTAGATCAATTTGATCGAGTCATCCGATCTAAGTATTTGAAATTTGATTCTTCCTCTAACTTCGAAACTCTTATAAGTCAAACCACTACAGATTTCTCATACAACCCAAATGGCATTGAGCATATTCAAATCAATGAAAGAAGTTCAAACAACCTTCTCATAGGTAGCGAAGAGATTCTATTCATCTATTGTAACTGACCACCGAGAAGCGAATGTTCGAATCCGCTTCTCGGTTTGAAGCGGCCTGTTACTTTAGCGGTAACAAAGTCAATCGCATGGATGGTTGCCATTGCATCCAGCGCAACAAATATCGAAATGAACGGTACCCTTACCCCAACAGGTCACCGTACATTGACCCAAAACGCAATTGCATGTTCCGTAACTTACATTTTCGCTCGTTAAAGGGTCCGAATCGAACGTCATGTCACAAGGAAAACTTCCTCCGCCCCCTGAGCAGTTGCCGCAGTGATAGCTCCCGCCTAAGTCAAGATTCACCTGCCCGCTTAAATGAGAAAAGCAGTTCGCCTCCGCTGCCGCACACGTTAATCCCTCGCCGTTCTCTTCGATTCCACCGATATTGAAATCACTCGAAAAGTCGGTTCCACACAGAATCTCGATTGAAGACGGCGCATTCGTTCCCTTAGCATGCTTCTCTAACTCAACTTTGCCCGAAAGCGTGCACTGACTATCAGTTTTTGCCTTCACGTCACCAATATTGGCAATGGCAACTGCAATAATCAGACTTAACAAAACACAGAATTTTCTTTTTTCGATCTTCATTGTTTCACTCCTATTAACATAGAAAACGTTTCACTCTGAAACAGAGCTGAGCATGAGTTAAATGATCTCCCCAAAATAAGCAATCGAAACTCAAAAATGAAAATCCGGGTCAATTCGGAGCATTCATCTTGTTTAAGTGGACTACATGTCACCCGACAAAGGTTGAAAGTAGAAAATCATAACAATGACTAACACAAATTCTTCAAGATGCTCGGTGGCAGTTAACGCTTTGCTCTTCTTGAATGACGCCCATTCGATATTGGATAATTCCATCAGGGAGAATTCATATGCGAGCATTGTCTTTAGCCTTATCCATTTTTGTATTGAGCATTTTTAATCTTTCTGCCGAACCCGTTGATCTTACGGTTTTGGGGAAGGGGTATATACCTATGTCTTTAAGGAGCGGTGAGCTAGCCTACGTGAAATCAGGAAGATTTGCGGTTAATGGTGATTCAATACTTGTTTTGATGAGCGGAAATCTTCCTATGCAAGCCTATCCTGTAAGCGAAGATGGAGCTGTGGGAAGAATATTGGAGCCCATCTCCCTTTCTGGTGCTGAAGAATTTCACATTCAAGAAAGTGGAAATATCATTATTGGCCGATCCTTCCTCGTTTATATCGGCGAGCCGCCGCAACTTCAAACTCAGTACAAAAAGAAGGTGGCCTATCAAATTCCATTAGCTCATTTTAAGAACGAAGAAAACTTAACTATGATTGGAAGCGGAATATATCAACCCAATGAATTTTCTGGACCGGCAGATTTTTCGATGGCCGTTCCTGGGAAAAATAGAATTGTTCGAGGGACTGTTCTCTACGGTCTTGATCAGCTTTCATTTTCTGTTTCTGGAAGAGGTTTCTTTACGGTCCGGTCTTCAGATGGAGATTTTGTTTATACTCGGAATATAGACGTATTTTTAAATTTCAATGGGCTTTCCACACCTAGCAGAGATTATACATTGATGGGCCATTTGGTAGATCCAACAGGGGTTACAAATGGAGTATTACAAAGCGTCCATCTTGATCCTTATACTCGGTATGTCTTTCAGCGAGATGGAACGATCACTGCATTTTATTCAAATTCAACAACTATGGATATCGCTGTGATTCCTATTACTACATTTGTGGGTGAGGACTTTTTAACGCCTATCGGTGGCCGTTACTTTAAAGAAAATCCGAGTTCTGGATCGCCACAAACTGGCTTCTTTCCAATGAACAGAGCGCGGGGCGAAGTCGTCGTTAAGTAACTACGCCGCTTTCAACTCCTTATCGTAAACTCGGCCTTTCCATTCGGAGCGTTGGCCTCGGTAAAATCGAAGGGCCGACGTCCACGTCATCAGAAAGTAAAGACTTCCAATGAGCGGCATGGTGAGTGCCCATAGAGGTGCTAAGCCGTAGAATTTTAGAGTCGGAAGATAGGTTATCAGCATCGCCCAAGTTCCAAAGGCGCCAATCGCGAACCAAATGGGGTTTCCCCAAACGGCTAACGTAAAAAGTGGAAGCCCAAACATCGCGATCATCATCACGGAACACGCCAATAAGAGAAAGGGAGAATAGCGAAGCTGTGTATAAGCTGTGCGTGCAACCATTTTCCAAATCGTACCTAAGTTTGAATAATCTCGTTGGCTCGCTACCGATCGAGTAAGTCCGATCCATGTTTTATAGCCCTTATTTTTAACCGTTTTGGCAAGATGGCAGTCGTCAATCAAAGCGGTTCGCAATGCCGAAAATCCTCCGATATCGGATAAAATTGACGTCTTTACAAGAATGCATCCACCAGCGGCGACTCCCACCTTGGACTTCGGAGAGTTTCCTAAAGCAAAAGGATAAAGGAGTTTGAAAAAATAAATAAAAGATGGAATGAGAAGTTTTTCCCAAAAAGTTTTCATTCGAAGAGCTGCCATCAACGAAATAAAATCCAAATTTTCGGACGCAAGTTTATTTTTCAGGCTTGAAATAATTCCTGGCTTCAATTCGATATCGGCATCCAAAAGAAGAGTAAGGGGAGTAAGGAGATGTCTTCGGCCTTGCTCCAAAGACCAAAGTTTTCCCGTCCATCCATCCGGCAAAGGCTTTCCTCCAATCACGAGGAGATTTCCTTCGTAAGACTTCATGGCGATTTCATCGGTTTTGTCGGTCGATTGATCGTCGATCAAAACGACGCGAAGATTTTTCCCCTGATTTTTAAGAGATTTTAAAGTTTCGCCGATCACATCGGCTTCGTTTCGTGCAGGAATAAGAACGGTAACGTCCGAAAGATCCGTCGAAGAATCTTCCTTTTCAACTTCCAAAGATTCTCGTGTACTCCACGGGCGCCAGGGCAAAACCAAAATAATTGTCCATAAGGCGGCACCTACCAAACAAAAACTCATCCATAAAACTTCCATGATCGGATGTGATACCTAAGCTTTCGTGGAAACTCCAGAAAGAATTACTTGTCCAGAGTATAAGAGCGCAAAAGGGTCTTTCCTGTTTCAAAGTCAAGGCGTTCAACCACAGGGGAGCGCCCGCTTGACCTAATTTCCATACGGTAAGAGCCCGCAGGAATCTTTAAGGTTACTTGCCCGGCTGAGTCCGTTTGGGCGCTGAAGCTTTGACGAGTTTTGTCGTTCGTTAAGGTGATCGTCGCGTTGAGACCATTTCCATCTTCATCTAGAACACTGGCGATGAAATTGGAATACAAAACTCCACTCGCCTTTCGAAGCTCAATACTTACGTTCACACGTTCACCAGGCTTTAAGGCCATGAACTTGGACGAAGGCTCATAACCGTCTTTCGAGAACAAAATTCGCGCCTGGGGTAACGCCTTAAAGTAGCGAATGAATTGCCCGTCTTCTCCAATGCGAGAAGGTTTAAGGTCTGTGGTTTCGGGAAAGCTTAAAGTGACGCCGGATAAGGGTTGTTTTGTTTCAGCATCAACCACGCTCCCTTGAATCGTATTGTATTCAATGTCTCGTTGAAGGCCATCGAGAATCTTCTCTTTTTCGGCGAGACTTCGTTTCACATTATTGTAGTCAATTTGATCGACCGTCACTTCCGTGGCGCGTTTTCCAAATTGCGCAATTCCAAATCCAACAATCACATTCCACGGGGGGACCGGTCCGGAAATCGGTTTTGCGCCAGTGGCGGTTCGGTCAAAAGAGCTTAAGCCAATATCGATCGCTCCAAAAACCTCAATATTTTTTTGGGGAAAAGGTTTCCCCTTCAGTCCTGCGGTTACCCATTTGGGTGTATTGGA
>CAZSZT010000186.1:0-4724 GCA_964611175.1 uncultured Bacteriovoracaceae bacterium | reverse complement strand
GGCGGAATGATTCAGATTTTAGTTTCGACGACCGTCGTCGAGGTGGGCGTTGATAGTCCTCGGGCCACCGTGATGGTCGTTGAAAATGCCGAACGATTTGGTTTAAGCCAAATTCATCAACTTCGAGGTCGGGTGGGGCGCTCGTCTCTCGAAAGTTACTGTTTTCTGATGGCTTCCCATCTGGGAACCCAGGAAATTGTTAAACGCCTCAAAACTCTGGAAAAGGTCCATGATGGATTTAGGCTTTCCGAAGTGGATCTTGAAATGCGAGGTCCCGGTGAATTTTTGGGGACTCGACAGTCGGGGTTACCCTTGTTTAGATTGGCTCAGTTGCCAAGGGATCTGGATTTACTACAGAAAGCACGTCGAGACGCATTTAAACTTGTGGAGTCGGACCGTCATTTGACGCAGCATCCTCGTCTTCGAAAGTACTTAAGAGGGAAGTCGAGCCAGCTTAATTAGAGAGGGGGCGTAAACCCGTTTATCCAACAAAAAGATAAGATCTGGCTTGAGTCATGGGAGTAAGGTCACGTACGCTGTCGGCTAAGGAGTTAGCAGGATTATGACTATGAATTTTTTAAAGAACAAAACGTCGATTATTTTATCATCCCTTATTCTTTTAATGGGGTTATCCGGCTGCCAGAATTTGGCCGATAAGATGATAGATGACTATATGGATCGAAAGGGGACGGAGGCCGTTGAGAAGGCCATCGATAAAATCGTGAAAAAGAAACGAGAAGAAGCCCGCCGTGCGGAAGAACCCTCGCTTGAAGAGCGTCTCAAAAACCGAGTGGATGTGAGCGTTCAGGGCGCTGCGGTTCGAGGACCTGCGGATGCTCCCATTACGATTGTTGAATTTTCAGATTTTCAATGCCCGTTTTGTAAGCGCGTATTGCCAACCGTTGAAGAAGTCCTGAAGAGCTACGAAGGAAAGATCAAACTTGCTTTTAAACACAACCCTCTTCCATTTCATCCGAACGCTATGCCAGCGGCCAAAGCGGCCGTTGCCGCTCAACGCCAAGGCAAATTCTGGGAAATGCATGATAAGCTCTTTGAAAACCAACAAGCTTTAACCCCGGAAAATTATAAAAAATGGGCTAAAGAAATCGGGTTGGATCTTAAGAAATTTGAAAAGGATATGAAAGATCCTGCCGTTCAAAAACAAATTGAAGACGACGCCGCTTTTGCTCGAAAGAACGGGGCTGGCGGAACTCCTGGCTTCTTTGTAAACGGTGTTTTATTGGTCGGCGCTCAACCCACCGAACGCTTTAAAGAAGTTATCGATGCCCTTCTTAAAGGCCCAGACGCCGCGGCGAAAAAATAATAAATGAAGTCGTTAAACAAGTTAAACAGAGGGGGCAAACCAAACCTTTGAAATTTGGTTTGCCCCTTTTCCATTTAATCTCTTCCACAAAGTCTTTTATCTTTTTTAGATGGATTGAACGGTGGAAGAAAAAGCGCGCATTGACTCAGTGAGTTATTTTTAACTTTGGTTTTTGTTTTTAAATTGAATTAGTCTTTCTGGAGGGGGATTGAAATGAAGAAAGTACTTTTAGGAATTTTTGTTTTTGGAATATGTGGCGCGAGCTTTGTTCAAGGAGAGGAAGAAAAAGAGCTGCCTTGGTATGTTCAACCGTGCGAATCTTGGAATTATAATTCCGAGGTACGAGGCTATATCTGCAATTACCATTCGAGAAGTATCCGGTATGTCGAAGATAAGGACCATGAGCGAGCTTTGAATCGTGTGGCTGAATTGGAGCGAGCGGTTTCGGATCTCGATGCGAGAATTCAAGCTCTGGAAAATCCTTCTCGTTAAAGGCTCCAATTTCGAACAATCATTTCGTCTCGGCGAGGTCCGGTCGAAATCATAACGACGGGGACATCGGTATAATTTTCAATTTTTTCAATGAAAGTCTTGGCTGCTTGAGGAAGTTGGGATTCTTGATGAGCCCCTTCGAGCTCGCCCCAGCCCTCTAATTCCTCGTAGATTGGTTTTGGGGGATGATCCCAAAAATTGGGGAAGTCCGAGGTTCTCTTCCCATGGAGTTCGTACTGAGTGGCCACTTTGATCGACGGAAACCCCGACAAGATATCGAGCTTCGACAAAGCTAAACCGTTCACTCCATTTAGCTGAACGGCTCTTTTAAGTGCGACCAGATCGAGCCAACCGCAACGTCGAGCGCGGCCTGTTGTTGAGCCAAATTCATTTCCTTTTTTGGCGATTACCTTTCCCATTTCTTCATCTTCTTGAAGACATTCTGTAGGAAAGGGGCCCGAGCCGACTCGAGTCGTATACGCTTTCGTTAAACCTAAAACATAATGAAGTTTCGAAGGCCCAACGCCCGCACCGCAAGACGCAAAACCTGCCGTGGTATTTGAACTCGTCACAAAGGGATAGGTTCCGTAGTCGATATCCAGAAGAGTTCCTTGTGCACCTTCAAAAAGAATCGTCTGACCTTTCCGGCAGGCTTCATTCAGATAACGTGATGAATCAATCAGATGAGGCTCTAGCTTTTGAAAAGCTGTTACGGCCTGATTAAAAATTTCATCGAATGATGGAATTTCGGACTGCCCTAACTCTTTAAGTTGCAAAGCTTTCTCATGATAAACGGACACGAGGCGGGCTTTTACTTGATCGGGATATCTCCATTCTCCCAATCGAATCCCAAGGCGCATGGCTTTATCGCCATAAGTGGGTCCAATTCCGCGGCCGGTCGTTCCAATTTTTGTTTTCGCCGCTTCTCGTGCGCGATCGAGAAGCTGATGGTAGGGAAAAATCACGTGACAAATTTCTGAAACCTTCAGACGGTTCGGACGAACATCGACTCCTTTGGCCGCAAGATTTTCTTTTTCACGGAGAAAGACATTCATATCGAAAACAACACCGTTTCCCACGAGATTTACGGTGTTCGGATGCAGAATTCCCGATGGGATCAAGTGAAGGACTGTCTTTTCAGAACCCACGACAATCGTATGGCCGGCGTTATTTCCACCTTGAAAACGAACGACGATATCCGCTCGTTCCGCTAAATGATCGATGATTTTTGCTTTTCCTTCGTCCCCCCACTGAACGCCAACTAAAACGACATTAGACATGGATGAGTTTTACCGAAATAATCGACGGAAGTTTTTTGATTTCCTCGACAACCTTATCGGGGATCGGATTCGAAAGAGATAAAACCGAGAGAGCTTCGCGACCTTCGGGCTTCAACCCCAAATGAAGGTTAACAATATTAATTTGATGTCTTCCTAAAGTGCTTCCGATCGATCCCACCAATCCCGGCTTATCCTCATTTTCAATGCAAAGCATATGCGGAGCAAAGCTTGCTTCAAGTCGAAGATCATCAATCTGAACCAATCGGGGCTCCTGACGTCCAAATAAAGTCCCAAACAAGGTATGAGCTTTTCCCTTGGAGATTCCCTTCAAACAAATAGAAGAATGAAATTCTCCCGTCGTATTGGATTTAGTTTCTAAAACCTGAAGTCCAGACTCGGCCGCCACCGAAAGAGCGTTCACAAAATTAACTCGATCGCCCTGGGAGTGAATGAGCCAACCTCGTACAATGGCCGACGAAATATTTTTCGTATCCATCGAAGCGACTTCACCTTCATAGATAATTTCAAGTTTTTCAATCGGTACGGATGACCATTGAGCGATAAAACTTCCAAGTTTTTCGCCTAAGCGCAAGTAGGGTAAAGAACGTTCCGCTTCTTCGGCCGTCATATTCGAGAAATTTAAGGCGTTCTTCACTTCTCCCTTTTGAAAATAAGCAATGAGTTGTTTGGCGATCCCGATGCTGACATTCGTTTGAGCTTCGGATGTCTGGGCCCCCACATGAGGGGTTGCCACGACCGCAGGATGCTTCAGGAGAGGATTCTCAGGTTCCGGGGGTTCCTTTTCAAAAACATCGGTCGCAAAAGCCTTTAAGGTTTTATTTTCCAAAGCTTCAATGACAGCTTCTTCCGAAACAATCCCGCCTCGTGCGCAATTTACAAGAATAGCTCCCTTCTTTATTTTCGAAAGAGCTTTGCGATCGATAAGATTTTTCGTTCCTTCTAAGAGAGGCACATGAACCGAGATAATGTCGGATTGAGAAAACAGAGTTTCCAGAGAGACTAGTTTTACTCCCAAATCCTCGGCTACTTTCGCCGCGACATAAGGATCGAAGGCCATCACATTCATTTTCAATCCTAAAAGACGAGTCGCGACAAGTTTTCCAATATGCCCCAGTCCAATAATTCCAGCCGTTTTTCCAAAAAGTTCGGTTCCCGTGAAAGCTTTGCGATCCCATTTTCCATCCGAAAGGGATCGATTGGCTTGAGGGATCTTTCGAGCTGCCGCGAATAAAAGACCGATGCTATGCTCGGCGGTTGTCGTGGCATTTTCGTCCGGAGTATTCATGACCAGGACGCCGCTGCGGGTTGCGGCGCCTAAATCGACATTATCGATGCCAATTCCAGCTCGACCAATGATTCGAAGTTTTTTAGCCGCTTGCAAAATTTTCGAGGTCACTTTGGTGGCCGATCGAACGACTAAGGCGTCTACCTCTGAAATTTTTTGCAGGAGTTCCTCCGGGCTTAGTCCTTGATGAATCTGCAGCTCAAAGAGCTGAGATTCTTCCAAAAGTTTTTGTCCCTCTGGAGCAATGCCGTCGGTAATCAGAAGTTTTGGTTTCATAATTCGTATGCATCCATAAAGGCCTTCAATGCAGCCGGCGTATCAT
>CAZSZT010000185.1:0-4732 GCA_964611175.1 uncultured Bacteriovoracaceae bacterium | reverse complement strand
AAAATCGAAAAATGGTTAAAGGAAGTTGGCCTTTTATTTGTTGGGGCGGATTTAATTGGAGGGAAAATCAATGAAATTAATAATACCTCTCCCACAGGACTAGTTTCTTATACGGAATTGACGGGAATTGATTTAAGTCAAAAAATAATGGATCACCTATTGAAATGAGTTCCGTCGCTTTAAAAGTCGAAGATGTGGTTATCGCCTACGAGGGAGGGCCTCGTCGAAAGGTTGCCGTCTCTCATTTATCTTTTGATGTTTTTGAAGGAGAACTTTTTGCTTTGCTGGGTCCGAATGGTGCGGGCAAGACTTCTCTTATCTCAGCAATGACAGGGCTTATTCCTTTTGAAGCAGGTCAAATCGAAATTTTTGGACATCCAGCGGGAACAGAACAAGCGAAGAGACTTTTAGGAGTCGTTCCTCAAGAGTTGATTGGTTACGGATTTTTTACGGTTTCTGAGATCTTAAAATTTTATTCGGGTTATTATGGCCTTCGTAAAAATGAAAGCCGCATTCAGGAGCTCCTGGGTCGATTACAACTTGAATCCGTTCGAGATCAGCGAGTTTCAGCTCTGAGTGGGGGGATGAAAAGGCGTCTTTTAATTGCCAAAGCTCTTCTTCATTCGCCTCGTCTTTTGCTTTTAGACGAACCCTCCGCGGGCGTGGATGTGGAGCTTCGAGCTATTCTCTTAGATTTTGTAAAAGAGATTAATCAAAAAGGAACAACGATTATTTTAACAACTCATTATTTGGAAGAAGCTCAGCGCTTATGCCGTCGTTCAGCCATCCTTCATCATGGAAAACTTTTAGCTCTGGATGATACGGGGGCTCTCATTCAATCCTTATCCAAAGAAGGAAGCCTCGAAGAAGCTTTTTTAAAACTGGTGAGAGGGCAAGCCGGATGAAGGAGTCTTATTTTTGGACCAAGGCCGAGTGGATTGGCTTTTTCACTTTAGTTGAAAAAGAAGTTCGAAGGTTCATGATCGGTTGGACTCAAACCCTTTTAGGTCCCGTCATCAACGCAGCGCTTTATTTATTAGTTTTTGGAGTTTCTCTTTCGCGAGTGATGGATGAACAAAAAGGACATCAATACTTACTTTTTTTGGTTCCGGGTCTTGTGGCTTTAGGAGCTCTTAACAATGCTCTTCAAAATTCAGCCAGCTCCATTATGATCAGTAAGTTTCATGGAGATCTCCAAGATCTTCGTACTCTTCCATTTTCGACAACTCAAATTGGAGTGGCTTATTCGTTCGCGTCCGTGATTCGGGGGATTGGAGTTGGATTTGTTGTTCTGATTGTTGGGGAACTTTTTTCGTGGTTACAGCAAGGAAGGCTTTTATCGGTGGAGCATCCAGGAGGTCTTATTTTATTTTTAGTCACGGGCTGCCTCTTTTTTGGAAACTTAGGAATCTGGACGGGTTTTATGGCAAAAAGTTTCGATCATATTAATGCCATGATGACCTTCATTGTTTTGCCTCTGATTTATCTTGGAGGCGTCTTTTTTTCTCTCGAGATTCTTCATCCTTTTTGGCAAACCGTGGCTCAGTTTAATCCGATTGTTTATATGATTAACGGAATCCGCTGGAGCATTTTAGGGGTCTCGGATCTTGATCCCTTACGCTGCCTGATCGTCTCCTGGATATTCGTATTATTAAGTATCGGTCTTGCGTCATGGGCCATTAAGAAAGGCTCTTATCTTCGGTTTTAACGTGCTTTGCTTGACTTTAAGGGGAATGACCCCAAATTGAGGTGTAGGATGATGGATCTCAATCGAATGACTGAAAAATGCCAACTCGCCCTTCAGGATGCCCAAACCCTAGCGACTCGATTGGGACATCAGGAAGTCGATACCGACCACCTTTTGTCGGCCCTGATGACTCAGGAAAATGGTCTTATTCCACGGCTTCTTGAAAAAATGGATATTAAACCCGAATCCATTCAGATCCGTTTAGAAGAAAATTTAAGCAAACGCCCAAAGATCTCTGGCCCCGGGATTAAACCAGGTGAAGTTTATATCACCCTGAAACTCGGACAAGTTTTTACGAAGGCTGAGGATGAAGCGAAACGACTGAAGGATGAGTATATTTCAGTTGAACACTTATTTTTAGCGATTCTTGATGCTGAAAATTCTTCAAGTCTTACGGGAAAAATCTTTAAACAATTTAATCTCACGCGAGATCGATTTTTATCGGCCTTAACCCGTGTGCGAGGAAATCAAAGAGTCCAATCCGCAAATCCTGAAGCGACTTACGAAGCCCTTGAGCGCTATGGGCGTGATCTTGTGAAAGAAGCTCAAAAAGGAAAGCTCGATCCCGTCATCGGAAGAGATACAGAAATTCGCCGAGTGATTCGTATTTTATCCCGAAAGACGAAAAATAATCCTGTATTGATTGGTGAGCCGGGAGTTGGAAAAACGGCCATTGCCGAGGGCCTTGCTCAACGAATTGTAAGAGGCGACGTCCCGGAAGGGCTTAAAAATAAATCGGTTGTTTCCCTAGATATGGGGGCACTGGTTGCCGGTGCAAAATATCGAGGAGAATTTGAAGAGCGACTCAAAGCCGTTCTTCAAGAAGTTAAAAAATCGGACGGCCAAATTATTTTGTTCATTGACGAACTTCATACGATCGTTGGAGCCGGTAAAGCCGAGGGCTCCATGGATGCCGGCAATATGCTTAAGCCCATGCTCGCGAGAGGAGAACTTCATTGTATTGGAGCCACCACTTTAGACGAATACCGTAAATATATTGAGAAAGACGCGGCCCTTGAGCGGCGTTTTCAACCTGTTCTTGTGGATGAGCCTAATGTCGAGGATACAATTTCTATTTTACGAGGCTTACGAGAACGATTCGAAGTTCACCACGGAGTAAAAATTCAAGATAATTCTCTCGTAGCAGCCGCGACTCTATCTCATCGATATATCTCAGACCGGTTTTTACCGGATAAAGCCATTGATTTGGTTGACGAAGCTTGTGCGATGATCCGAACCGAAATGGATTCAATGCCAACCGAGCTTGATACGATTACCCGTCGAATCATGCAGTTGGAAATTGAAGAAGCAGCGCTTAAGAAAGAAAAAGATAAGTCCAGTAAGGAACGTCTCGAAGATCTTCGAAAAGATCTTGCCGAATTAAAATCAAAATCTCAAATCATGCGAGCCCAATGGGATGAAGAAAAGAAAGCGATTGGCGGGCTTCAGAGCTTAAGAGAGCAAATGGAGCAAGTCCGAAAACAAATCGAACAAGCGGAAAGAGATTACAATCTTAATCAAGCGGCAGAACTTAAACATGGAAAACTTCCAGATCTCGAAAAAAAATTAAAGGCGGAAGAAGATCAGTTAGCAAAACGTCAAAGTGACTCTGCTCTTTTACGGGAGGAAGTTACGGAAAAAGAGATTTCTGAAATTGTCTCAAAGTGGACGGGCATCCCGGTTTCTCGACTTTTAGAAGGGGAGAAAGAAAAGCTACTGAAATTGGACGAGATTCTTCATAAGAGAGTCATCGGTCAAGACGAAGCCGTTCAACTTGTCGCCGATGCCGTCATTCGGGCGAGATCAGGAATCAAAGATCCTCGGCGTCCGATTGGTTCTTTTATTTTCTTAGGGCCAACAGGCGTCGGAAAGACAGAACTTGCGCGCGCCCTTTCGGAAGCTCTTTTTGATTCGGAAGAAAATATGGTTCGAATCGATATGAGTGAGTATATGGAAAAGCATTCGGTTTCTCGTTTGATTGGTGCTCCTCCAGGTTATGTGGGTTTTGAAGAAGGCGGTCAGTTGACGGAAGCCATTCGCCGAAAACCTTATTCGGTTGTTCTCTTTGATGAAATTGAAAAGGCGCACCAAGATGTTTTTAATATTCTTCTGCAGATTTTGGATGATGGTCGCGTCACCGATTCTCAAGGACGAACGGTGAATTTTAAAAATACGGTCATCATTATGACCTCGAATATAGGATCTCCCTATCTCTAAGAAGGGACAACGGAAAAGGGGGAGCTTAAAGAGTCGGCGCGCGATCAAGTGATGAAAGAACTTCGAGCTCACTTTCGCCCGGAATTTTTGAATCGAGTCGATGATATTGTTCTCTTTAAACCGTTAACGGAAGACGAGATTAAAAGGATTGTGGATCTACTTGTCGAATCCCTTCAAAAACGTCTTGAGGATCGGGATATTGAACTTGTTTTGACGGACGAAGCGAAAGCCTTTGTGGCGAAGGCTGGTTATGATCCCGTGTATGGTGCGAGACCTTTAAAACGCTATCTGCAAAAGGAACTCGAAACAAAGCTTGGACGACTTTTAATCCAAGGCGATATGACGGAAGGGGCTAAAATTAAAGTTGTTTCGAAGAAAGATGGCCTTGATTTCGAAATTTCTGCCAAAACATCCAAAGAAAAGCGAAAGGTCGCTCAATAAATTATTGAGTTTCTACTCCCAAAATCTCATTTCGAAGGGGTTGCAGTTCCACAGCCAAGTCTGAATGGATTTCGATCATATTTTGAATCATTTGCGCGAGAGCCTCATCAAGCGAGGCATCTAAAAATAAATTATTTCCAAAAATATCTTTTACTTTCTTTACGAGAATTTCTTTGCATTCCGGGGCTGAATTGAAAACAAGAGGTAAGTGACGATTTAAATAACCAAGGATCTTTGTCGTGAGTTCGATATTTTGGGGATCTCCCGGAAGGAATTCGATAAGGTCTTTTGATAACGATTTTGAGTAATCGGCGTTTAATAAAAGAT
>CAZSZT010000184.1:333-4737 GCA_964611175.1 uncultured Bacteriovoracaceae bacterium | reverse complement strand
AAGTGGATGAATATCCAGAAAAATTTGGACCTCATGCCAAATCTCAGCGCATTCTTTTAACTCATGGAAGCAGGGATGAAATTGTTCCGCTTGAACCTGCTCGGGACGGCTATCAAAAACTTAAAGACCTTGGCGTGCCCCTTGAATTTGTCGTTTATGATAAGCCCCACTCCTTTCATCTTCAGAAGGAAATTCCTCATTTGGAGGAGACTTTGAAGGGCTGGATTAATAGCCAGTGAACACTTATGTTTGGTTGGCCTTAGGTTCAGCAATCGCCTTTTCGTCTTCGAGTGTCGCGTACGCGCATTTTTCTAAAAAAGTTTCTGCTCTTTGGATGAATGCCTTTAAATGTGTTGTCGCGACCATTGCTTTTTCAATCGCCGTTCTTTTGACGGGAAATTTTTTGGAACCCCCATCTGCGATGAGTGTTGGAATTTTTTTCTTAAGCGGTTTTATTGGGTTAAACCTTGCCGACCTTTTTCTTTTAAGCGCATTTACTCGAATCGGATCGGGTCGTACGCTTATGATCTTTAGCTTTCAGCCCGTTTTCTTGGGATTCTTTGGATTCGTGCTTTTTAATCAAGAGCTTTCCCGAACGAAAATCTTAGCCATCCTCTTTATGATTGCCTGTGTCTTTACTCTTTCTTATGAAAAATTTAAGAGACTCGGACATTGGGAGGTGAAAGGGCCGCTTTTTGCCCTGATGGGTGTAACCTTAGACTCCTGCGGGATTTTGCTTACTCGCTTTTCTTTTGATCATGACCCTCATATCAGTGTTTTGGAGGGAAATTTTTATCGATGTCTTGGTGCGTGTGTTGGCTTTTTAATCACGCATTTTTTCTTTAGGCCGATTCCTTTGATCAAGAAGGCGAGAGAATTCCGTCGAAGATCCCAGGGACTATTATTAGCGGCGAGCCTTGGAGGCACGTTTATCTCTCTTTGGTTGTTTTTGACCGCCATTAGCACGGGCCATTTAGCGACGATTTCAGCGATCGTTATGTGCGGCCCTGTTTTCGCTGCGGCTTTGGAATCCGTCACCGAAAAACAATGGCCGTCGGCGTATCTTCTCTTTGCCCTTACGTTATTTGGTTGTGGGTTTTATTTGTTGATGTGAATTGAGTCGGGTATCTTAGTGAAGAATGCGGCATTCGAAACTTCCCATTGTTGGTTGGCAAGAAGTCGTCAGCTTTCCGGAATGGAAAGGTGTAAAGATGAAGGCCAAGATTGATACCGGCGCAAAATCTGCGGCCATTCATGCAGAAAGTTATGAGATTGTTCGGCTTCCGAGTACTTCCGAACGTCCGGTCAACGAAGAATTAAAAATAAAGCTTAAGGCGGGAACAAAGCCGCCGTTCAAAACGTTAGTGGTTCGTGCGCCAGTCGTGGATTATCGTAATGTTAAAAATTCTGGCGGAAAAATTGAGGAACGTCCCTTCATCATGACGTTTATAGAAATTGCCGGCTATCGCTACAGAATTATTTTGAGTGTCACAAACCGGGAAAAAATGAAATTTCCCGTTCTTCTGGGCCGAGACTTTTTGGCCGGAAAATTTTTGGTCGATTCAGGGTCGACTCATGTTTTAAAACGATCTCATTTTGTGCATCAGCCGATTTAGGGAACTTCGGGGGCAATCTTTGTCGATTTATTGCGCTCTGTCGGGTGCGGAAACTCTGTTAACCACCGATACATCTAGCAAAAAAAGTTACGAGTGAATGGTCTTGATCTTGCATTTGCATAGGATGGATACCTTTGCACGAGGTGGGTATAAGCTGATGGGAGTAAATCATAAAAAGACAAATTCTAATGTTTCGGCGGCGGATGTCCGTTCGGCGCTAAGAACTTTTCTAAAAGCCGATGATCAACAGGCGGTCGATGCCTGCAAGGATATTCAGAAGGAAGTCTATAACAGACTTTTAAGACAGTCGGCCATTTCTTCCATTCCTGAAGAAAGCCTGCAAAGGAAATTTCAAGAGGTGGACTCCGCCTTTGTTCAGCTCACTCGAATTAAGCAAATTTTAAAAATGGAGGAGAACAAAGAGGATGACAGCCTCATTCGACTTTCCAATGAAGGGAAAAAATATTTTCAGGAAAGAAATTATGAAAAGGCGATGGAAAGTTTTGGTCGTGCCCTCCAAGCGAAACCGGGGGATACGGAACTTCTGCTTTGCGCCGGAACGTCGGCCCTTTACGCCAAATTTTTCGATCAAGCTGCTCAGTATGCGGATCGTGTTTTGAATCTTCAGCCCCTCGATGTTCAGGCGATGATTTTAAAGGCGCTCGTGAATCAGGCAAAACATAATTACGGGGAAGCGGTCGGCCTTTTGGAAAAGGCTTACGAATTTCAACCCTCCACGAAAATCTTTAAATACTTAAATTCCGCTCGTGAAAAAGCCAAAACAAGGACACCTGCCCCCTCCGCCAACTCATGGATCAAAAAAAGACGATGGAATCGTGCCAAAGTCATCGCTCGATTAAATTACAATGAATTCTCAACATCGATTGTCGAAAGCCGAAAAATTGTTTCTCTTTCCGCAGGGGGGTGCCTTTTACAAGGGCAAGATATTCCCGATGAATTTCAATTCACCTTGGAACTCAATCCCAATAAAAAAGTTTGGGGAGTGGGGAAAAAGATTTATTCCTCAAAGGGTTATACCGGCGTTCGGTTCGATGGCCTCCTCCCTCATGATGAACGTTTGATCGATGATCTCGTAATGTGCCGATCGCGGTGAATTCTCGTTTTTATCGATATCTTTAGTCAAACCTTTTCAGCAATCCACCAACGATTTTCCTTTTAAGAAATATTTTTTTACGCATCGCGTTATTTTCGGTTGCTCCGCCCCCATCGGTTTAGGCAAGTTTTTAGAAAAGATAAAGAAGGGGGAGGGGCATGTTCCTGAGAAGTTTTTTAGCCACCATCATTTTTAACTTAGTTTTTTGGTCGAATCTTTTTGCCCATTCCGAAGTTAAGGTTATCCGGGGAGAGTCAAATCCAAAAAAAACGCCCTGTGGCTTGTATCTAAGTCGTCTTGTTAATCCCGCCGTTGGAAGGAAGGTTGCCGATCGGAATACGGAGTCCTTTCAACGGTATTTAGATTCAACTTCAGATTTTGGACCCAAACTTGTCTATGTCGATAGAGATAGTGGAAAAGTCATTTCGGACGCAGAAAAGCTTTCAAAGGCGATCCAAGATGGAAAAGCAATCCCCGTAGTGGACAAGCCCTTTTTGGCCGACGTCGGAGGGCCTTTATGGGGAAAAGAAAAGCGAGATTCACTCCGTCTAACCCGAGATCTGGTTGCGGAAAAATATCCCGACTTGGATGTGCAGGTTAAATATATTGGAAGGCCCGCTCGAAGGGATCTCGGAAAATCTTGGCTAAAGCGAATGCTTTCACTTGGGGATTTGGTCCTTCAACATCTTGTTTACCAATTCCCTCTTCCGCAAGATTACCAAACTCCCACTCGTGGCGAGATTAAGACGATGAAATGGAAGCTCTTAATCAGCAATGGGAGCCAGCAAATCTTTCTCTTCTTGGTGAAGCCCCTTCCTATTGCAAGCATTTCTGGTGCCGTCAATTTTGCGAATTCCTGGGCGACTGGAACTTATGAGCGAACCATGGGAAATTGGTTCAACCGGTCCCAGACGGCTCAGAGTCGCCTTCCAAAAAACATCGGACTCACGAGTTTTTTTGCGAGCGATATGTATTGGTCATCCCGGGCGACATGGCCCGAGTTTTTCAAAATTTTTACCCTTTCGGGATGGAAAAACTTTGTTCTTCAAAAGTGGAGCTCCGTGGGGTTCGGAGTTTTTTGGAGATATTTCTTCGGCCAAAGTCTTTATTCCTGGGAAAAAACAATGACGGAAAGAGGCCTCGATGCGGATGGACGCCGCACCCGAAATCGCCTGGCTTTTTGGGGGACTTTCTTAACGACACCTGGCTTTCTTTATTCGGCGATTGCTCCTGCAAAGTGGGATATTTTGGGTCTTCATATTCTTTATTTAAATGAGGGCCATATCCCGATGATCATGATGGGGGTGATCGGGATGCTCTATTACTATGGGGTTCCCGACTATAATTTTAACTCCGGGACTTGGGTGCGGATCACCTGGGATCCTTGGGTTGAACGACTCGATCGCACCCACGCCGGTGTTTTAAAAGGTGCGAAAGTTGTAGGAATTTCTAAGTTGCTGGATTTGATTGAAAAACGTATCCGAGGCGAAGGAAATGAATTATCTCAAGAACTTAATGGCGATATTCGACACTTCATTGAAATTGATCCGGATCTTGTTAAACTTTTGGAGAATGATTCAGAATTGCTGGAGCTTATCCATAAGGATCCTGAGCTACGAAAACTGATTGAAACAGACCCGCATTTTGAAGAAATTAAACGAGACCTTCTCGATA
>CAZSZT010000184.1:0-323 GCA_964611175.1 uncultured Bacteriovoracaceae bacterium | reverse complement strand
TCCGGATGATCTTGCGAATGCAAACTAACAGGTTAACGCCCAGGTAAAGATTAAAATCCCTTCTTGTCAGATTGACAGGGTGTTCGGGCACTCCCTAGAATCAATGAGGTTTTTTTGTAATATTCGAGAAATATAATTGTTGAAAACGTGAATTTAGAGCCCGCTCAAAAGTGTTCAAAATGGAAGATTGCACTCGTTACCATCGCGGGAGTGATTGTCATTTTTTTGGGTATTCACGTTACCGGGCTCGTTTTGGGTTATTCACCTCAATGGTACCAAAATTATGCTCCCGAGCAGCCCATCCCGTTCAGCCACAAGAGACA
>CAZSZT010000183.1:0-4778 GCA_964611175.1 uncultured Bacteriovoracaceae bacterium | reverse complement strand
AAACTTAAGCTTGAACCCTATCTAGGCGCCGCAGCGCACGTTGTCGCTATTCATGAGAAAAACGATGAGATGGCGCATATGCATCCATTGAATGAAGAAGCCGTGTCGCCTTTTGAAACTCATGCTGCCTTCGAAAAACCTGGCTTTTATCGAATTTGGGCCCAGTTCAGAGAAAATGGAAAACTTCTGACGGTTCCATTCACGTTACAAGTCGCCAGGGGCACGACCAATAAAATGCCGATGGATCATTCAAAACATTAATTTCATAAGAAAAGACACTCGAGGAGCCATCAATGTTTGATCGAATGATACAGTTTTCGCTGCGAAATCGAACATTGGTGGTGGCTCTCGCTGCTTTCGTTACGATCTATGGCGCCATCGTTTTAACTAAACTTCCGGTTGATGTGTTTCCCGATCTCAACCGTCCTACCGTAAATATTATGACCGAGGCGCCGGGTCTCGCGCCGGAGGAGGTCGAAACCTTCGTGACTTTTCCGCTCGAAACCGTGCTCAACGGCTTGCCAGGGGTGGAGCGTGTGCGCTCGTCTTCGGGAGTTGGTCTCTCCGTCATCTATGTTGAATTTGCGTGGGGCACGGATATTTATCGCAATCGCCAACTCGTGGCAGAGAAAATTACTTTAGCGAAAGAAAAACTTCCCGAAGGGATTTCTCCCGTGATGGGTCCGATTGCGTCGATCATGGGCGAGATTCAATTAGTTGGATTGAGCTCGCCAGACGGTTCTGTTTCTCCGATGGATTTGAGAACTCTCGCTGAGTGGACGATTCGTCCGCAGCTGCTGACTATTCCGGGAATCGCTCAAGTTATCGCCATTGGTGGCGGTCTAAAACAATATCAAATTCTCATATCGGCCGAAAAATTAAAGAAAACTCAACTGTCTCTTGAAGACGTCGAGAAAAGTCTTTCTCTCATTAGTCGTAATACGACGGGTGGATTTATTGACATTGAGGACAAGGAATTTTTAATTCGAAATCTCGGATCCGTGAAAAGGATCGAAGATATCGAGAATTCTGTCGTCGGACTCCACTTTGGAAAACCCGTTTTTGTAAAAGACATTGCGGAAGTTAAAACAGGGATTCAGGTGAAACGAGGCGATGGAAGTGTGAATGGAAAACCTGCTGTCATTTTGAGCATTCAGAAGCAGCCGGGAGGAAGCACTCTGGAACTCTCCAAAAAAGTCGAAGATTATTTAGTGGACCTGAAAAAAAGTCTTCCCGCTGGCGTCGAACTTAATCCGGAATTATTTAAGCAGGCCCATTTTATTGAAGCGGCCATTAAGAATGTCGAAGAAGCGATTCGAGACGGCGTGATCTTCGTCATCATCATTCTTGTTCTCTTTCTCATGAACTGGAGAACGACCGCCATCACGCTCACGGCCATTCCTTTATCGTTTCTCATTTCTGTTTTAGTTTTTAAGTTTTTTGGACTTTCGATTAACACGATGACTCTCGGGGGATTGGCGGTTGCCATTGGCGAATTAGTCGACGACGCGATTGTCGATGTCGAAAATGTTTTTCGGCGTCTTCGAGAAAATCGCCATGCAGCCAAACCGCTTCATCCCATTCGTGTTATTTACCTCGCTTCATCAGAAGTGCGAAATTCTATTGTTTTTGCAACCATCATCGTGGTTCTTGTTTTCATCCCCCTCTTTTATTTAAGTGGGATCGAAGGACGTCTCTTCATTCCTTTGGGGATTGCCTACATCGTTTCCATTTTGGCGTCGCTTGTCGTGTCGCTTACGGTGACTCCGGCGCTTTGTTCTTTTCTTCTCACTAAAGCAAAGCTCATGGATCATGACGACGGACGACTGGTGCGCTGGCTGAAAAATCAGGATCGCAAGCTTCTGGAGTGGGCCTTGCCCAGACCCAAACTCGTAATTGGTATTGCAGTTGCATTTTTGCTCGCGAGCCTTTCGCTTCTTCCATTTATGGGAAAAGAATTTCTGCCCAAATTCAATGAAGGAACCGCAACGATTAGCCTTCTTACTCTACCCGGGACATCGCTTGCTGCTTCCAACCGAATCGGCACACAGGCAGAGAATTTAATTTTGGAAATTCCTGAAGTGAAATCCGTGGCCAGACGCACAGGCCGAGCGGAACTTGATGAACATGCTGAAGGCGTTCATTCTTCAGAGGTCGATGTGGATTTCAAAGAAGGTGGAAGAGCGCGACCCTTGGTGCTCGAAGATATTCGAACAAAGTTAGCGGGTCTTGAAGGCGTATTCGTGAACATTGGCCAACCCATTTCGCATCGGCTGGACCATCTACTGTCGGGCGTGCGCGCGCAAATCGCCATCAAACTCTTCGGCCCTGAACTTTCGATTCTTAGAAAAAAAGCGCAAGAAATTCACAGCGCGCTCGAAGGCACCGAAGGTCTCGTTGACCTTCAAGTCGAACAGCAAGTCCTGATTCCGCAAGTGAAGATTCAATTGCTACGAGACGACGCGGCCAAATTTGGAATTTCGTTAGGCGATTTAGCAGCCGTTCTTGAAAAAGCTTTGAATGGAGAGGCCGTTGCACAGCTCATTGAAAATCAGCGAGTATTTAATATTTTCATGCGATTCGACGAAAATAGTCGGGCGAACCTCGAGCTAATCCGCCAGACGACACTGAAAATCATGCCGGATGGAAGCCGCGTTCGCATTGCGGATATTGCCGACGTTTATGAAGCAACGGGTCCGAATATCATCAACCGAGAAAATGTACAGCGACGCATTGTAGTGCAGGCGAATTCTTCTAATCGGGATCTGAACAGTCTTGTCTCTGAAGTAAAAACGAAACTCGCTAATGTTGCACTTCCCGAAGGATATTTCGTTCAAATTGGAGGGCAGTTCGAAAGCCAACAGGCGGCTTCGCGTTTGATTTTCTTCTTAGGTCTACTTTCCTTGATGGGAATCTTTCTCGTTCTCTTCGCGCACTTTCGATCGAGCTTTATCGCCATTCAAATCATGCTCAATATCCCGACGGCACTCATCGGCAGTCTCATCGCTGTTTTCATTTCTGATCGTACACTTTCGGTAGCGAGTTTAGTTGCTTTCATTACGCTCTGTGGAATTGCTTCTCGAAACGGAATCATGATGATTAGTCATTATCTTCATCTCATCAAACACGAGGAGATGGTCGTCCGCGGTTCTCTCGAACGTTTGGTTCCCGTTTTAATGACGGCTCTTACTGCTGCACTTGCGCTTATTCCGCTCGCCCTTTCTGGGGGTCAGCCGGGAAAAGAAATTTTGCAACCACTCGCCGTCGTTATTCTCGGCGGTCTGATCAGTTCAACTCTTCTCGATATGATCGTAACACCGACCGTGTTTTACAAATTCGGACTAGCATCCGCAGAAAAAACTTTAGACCAAGAAACCAATCACTTTGAAACAAAGGAGACAGCAGCATGAAAACAATTGCTTTCATTTTAGGACTAATGATGATCACGACAGCAAGTTACGCGCACGGCGATGACGATCACGGCGCATCGAAAATGATGAAGACGAAACCCAATGCTCAAGGCAAAAAATTTGGTGTGAGAGTTGTTTGGGATAAGGAAGAATTTCTCTTTTATCCGTTAGACGCACAATCAAAGCCAATCACGACCGGGGCTAAATTATCAGGAACTTATGAGTTGCGGCCCGAGGGTAAGGATAAGCCTCAGCCACTCGCTCTCAAATCTAAGGGTGAATATTTTTCGGCACCTATCGACTTCAAAGGTTCTTATCGAGCAAACATCCGTCTCAAAGTCGAAAATCAAGGGATGGCAGAAAATTTAGAAGAGTTTTCTTTAGAACCTCAGGAGTAATGGATGAAGGTCTTTTCTCCTTTTCTAGCTTTAATGTTGGCTGTTTCTGCAGTGAGCTCCGTAGCTCTTCAGGCAGAAGAGAGCTCACTAAAGCTTGTCGACGTTTTGAAACAAGCCCGTTCTCAGAGTCCCGAGTTGCAACTGAGAAAACTTGAAGCTCTGGCGCAGATACGAGGTGCACAGTCAAACTACGGCAAGCTTTTTCCTGAGCTCGGTCTGGAGGGAGGCCATCGTACAAGTGATGAAAGGGAGAAACGAAATTATCATTTTTACTATGCTTACGCTCGATATGAACTCGGGCTTCAAGAAATCTATGAACTGAAAGCTGCGTTAGCAAAACGACGAATGGCCGAAAGAGAAACGGAACTCATTCGCAGTCAGCTTGGGCAATTTGTGGCCGAGCACTTTTTTGAGACGGCTCTTCTTCAAGAACGCATTAAACTTAAAGAGGAGGATTTCAAGCTTTCAGATCAACAGCTGCAAACAGCTCGGCGTCGTGTCGATGGCGGGCTCGCCACTAACACCGATTTGCTGGAGTTTCAACTTCACCAGCAAGCGCTGCGGAATGATCTCGAACTTCTGCGGCAGGAATTGGCGGTCCATCTTCGAGAGCTTGAACGCATAAGCGGGATCTCGCCAGGGTCAGGAAATCTTGATACCGCTTTTCCTCTTCCACCGACGTCACTTCCTACCGAAGAAGAAATGTGGGGGTTCGTTTCTGCAAAGAATTTTGAACTATCAACGGCTCGTGCAGAAGCCGAAGTGGCTCGCGCAGAGAAAGGTAAGAGTTTTGGGGGTTGGCTGCCGCGTTTAGGAGTTGAAGCACAATACGGGAAACTCCTGGAAACGGATTTTGTCGACTCACGCAAAAATTCATGGGAGATCGTGGGTAAGGTGACGCTTCCTTTATTTTCTGGAGCGAGCACACTTCGAGAGTATCAATCGAAATCCGCCGAAGCCGAGCGAGCGG
>CAZSZT010000182.1:0-4783 GCA_964611175.1 uncultured Bacteriovoracaceae bacterium | reverse complement strand
GCTTTATACTCACATCTATCACACACCAAAATATAGACACGGGGCTCACTCGACACCCGTTGATACCGATTATACGGCGGTTTGGTTCGGGCCTTTTGGAGATGTCTACAGGCATGACAAGCGAATGCCTTCGAATGTGGAGGGATACGTCGACATCAATCCACTCGATGCGAAGACGATGGGTGTCGAGGACGGTGATTATGTGCATATCGATGCCGATCCAGAGGATCGGCCTTATCGAGGTTGGAAAAAGAGCGAAGAGAAATATAAGGTCGCACGCCTTTTGCTGCGCGCTCGATATTATCCGGGCACCCCTCGCGGAATTGCTCGAACTTGGCACAATATGTATGGTTCAACTTTTGGAAGTGTGCGTGCTCACGAGTCGCGCGCAGACGGTCTCGCAAAAAATTCTGAAACCAATTACCAATCGATGTATCGATATGGAAGCCATCAGAGCGCAACACGTGCGTGGTTGAGACCTACCCTGATGACTGAGACCCTGGTCCACAAGACCATGTTCGGCCAGGGTATTGAAAAAGGCTTTGCTCCCGATATCCATTGCCCGATTGGTGCGCCTCGCGAAGCTTTTGTTCGGATCACGCGAGCAGAACCTGGGGGTTTCGGCGCTCAAGGACTTTGGCGGCCGGCTTCACTTGGATTTAGACCGACTTACGAAAGTGCAGCGATGAAAAAATATTTACAGGGGGCCTTCATGAAAGGGAGGGGTTAATCCATGGCTCAAGTCAAAAACTGGCACCTCAAGAGGAACATGGAATATTTTTATGAGGAGAATCGTCCCAAGCGACAATGGGCAATCGTTTTCGATCTCAACAAATGTATTGCGTGTCAGACGTGTAGCTTAGCTTGCAAGACAACTTGGACAAGCGGCAAAGGCCAAGAGTATATGTTTTGGAACAATGTCGAGACCAAGCCCTACGGCAGCTATCCACTCGCCTGGGATGTTCGGATTCTGGAAAAACTAGGCCAGCGGGAGTGGAAGCGAAACGGCGTCTTTGAGGGAAAGACGATATTCGAAGCGGCGGAACCCAGCGAGCGGGCTGTTCATTTTTTTCCAAAAGACGAAGACTGGATGTATCCGAATAACGGAGAGGACGATTGTGTTGGGAATGTTTCCCATGGCGAACATATCGAGCTGCCTCACGACAAATGGTTTTTTTATTTGCCTCGAACATGTGCGCATTGCACCTATCCCGCATGTCTTGCAGCTTGCCCGAGAAAGGCTATTTACAAACGAGAAGAAGATGGCATTGTTCTTATCGATCAGTCCCGCTGCAAGGGTTATGGCGAATGCGTGCGAGCGTGTCCGTATAAGAAGTCCATGTACAATGCTTATACGCGAGTGAGCGAAAAATGTATCGGCTGTTATCCCGCCGTTGAGCAGGGACTGCAGCCGATGTGTGTACAAAATTGCATTGGCAAAATTCGAATCATGGGTTTTATCAATCCACCTTGGAAATCGCGAGATGATAATCCCATCGATTATCTGGTGCACAAAAAATCCTTAGCTCTTCCTTATTATCCTCAATTGGGATTGGAACCGAATATCTATTATATTCCGCCAATTCATGCCGATCGCCAATACCTCACTCAAATGTTTGGACCTCGGGTCGAGGAGGCTATCGAGGCCTATCAAAAGTTGCGAGAAGACTCCGTGACGAAGGGACTCTTCGTATTAATGGGAAGTACCGATCGAATCATTCATTCATTTCAAGTGAAAAACGATAAGGCTTATGGATTTGATGAAAAAGGAGCTGAGATCGTAAGCGTCCCTGTTGTGGAGCCAAATATCGAAAGACTCGCCTATGACTCAGAACTGGGAGCCGTACGAAATAATACACCTTAGGAACGGAGAAGCATGATGTTGAAATCACTCATCCCACTTTTATTTCTTTCAGCCACTGGACAAGGTGCCTCCGAGCCTTTGATCACCGCAAGGAAGGTCAAAGCAGATTTGTCTAAAGACTATTTCAATGTCGATTTATGGAAGGATGCGAGTGAAACGGGAATCGAACTAATGGCTCAGCCAATGATTGCACCTCGCCCAAAGGTTATAACCACCGAGCGTATTCGCGCGCAGGCCATTCACGACGGAAAGTGGATTGCGTTCCGATTGCGATGGAAAGATTCTGAAAAGAGCGAAGCCGGTAGGCCGGGAGAATTTTCAGATGCCGTGGCACTTCAGTTCCCGATTAAGGAAGATCCTCTTCCACCGATTTTCATGGGATTCAAAGACCAACCCGTTCATCTCTTTCATTGGCGAGCCCAGTATCAAAAAGATCACGAACAGGGAAAGCCGGAGATGCGAGATCTCTATCCGAATATGAATCCGGATATGTATCCGATGGAGTTTAAAGATGAAGGGAGTGTGAGAGGGCTCACCGCGGAAAAACGTGAGGTCTTTTCACACGGAAAAGCTGCAGGGAACCCTCAAGCATATGTCAAACCAGAGGCTGTGGACGAAATTTTCGCCGAAGGATTTGGAAGCAGCTCGATCATCGAAAATCGAATGAGCGCTGGGCATGGACAGTGGAAAAATGGGCAATGGACGGTCGTCATTTCGAGGGAGATGCAACGTGAAAACGGCTCTTTGCTGGATGTTAACAAATCAAACCATATGGCGTTTGCGGTTTGGCAGGGTGGTAAAGACGAGGTGGGGTCGCGAAAGAGCCTCACTATGATGTGGGTACCCCTTAATATTTTGGGCGAGGGCGATAATAAAGCAGAACGGGTGAAGTCAAAATGAATACGAGTGAACAAATACATTTAGGCCCTGCTTTTTCTTTCGATTTTTATCTGGCCTCCGTGGTGGCAAGTTATCCGAGTTCGGATTTTGTGGAGACGGTACGAAACTTAATGGACGCATCAGCAGTTAGCGGGCCTATGCCCACGCGCTCAGCCCGGAGTGAGAAGCGGCTTCACTTGAAACTTAAGGAGATTCTTGAAAATCCTCATCAGCTCGAGGCACTTCGATCCGAATATATTGACCGGTTTGATCGAGGTTCTCCTTCGGGTCTTCTTTACGAAAGTGAATATGGTCGAGGTCGTGCCCTCGTAAAAGGGAATCAACTGGCGGACATTGCGGGTTTCTATCGAGCTTTTGGACTTGAATCAGCGCGCAATGTTCAGCCTGAAATGGTTGATCATATCGCAGTGGAACTCGAGTTTTATGCTCTCCTACTTTATAAGAGTCAGGCGCTCGAAGAGATACATGATTCGGAGGGAATTGAAATCGTTTTGGATGCGCGAAAAAAATTCTTAAAGGACCATCTGTCTCGATTTGTAGATTCGCTCGCAACCCATCCTTCTGTGACAGAAAGTCCCTTCTATTCTTTGGCATTAGGATATTGCCGCGATCTCGTTTTGGATGAATGTGAAAGACTTGGAATTGTCGTGGAGCCCACCTCTTGGTTGAACCAACAGGCGGAGGCTACGCAGATAAAGTGTGGCTGTTAGAAAATTTAGAATAAAAGATTCACTTATTGGTGAATCACTCCGAGTTTGAAAACCTAACCTGCTTTGAAGGGTAGTAAGGCTTTCAGATCGCGCACAAACGGGGGCGCCGGGGTTTGGGTGGAAACGCCAAAACCTCCCGAGATTTGGAAAGGAGATTGTTTGTTGTCTACGCTCGTTGACTCTTACGGAAGAGAGTTTGTTTATCTTCGATTATCTCTCACCGACAGATGCAATTTTCGCTGCTCATACTGTTTGCCAAACGGATATCAAAGATGTCTTCGAAAACAGCAATCGGAACTTTCAGTCGATGAAATCAGACGTCTTGTTCAAGCCTTTGCGAGTTTAGGAATTTGGAAAATTCGACTTACAGGTGGAGAGCCTACCTTGAGGAAGGATATTGTCGAAATTGCGGCGGCAATAGCTGAAATCCCAGGCATACGAGAAGTTTCCCTGACAACCAATGGGTATCGCCTCGCCACCTTGGCCGCATCCTTAAAAAAAGCTGGCTTAACTTCGATCAACATTAGTGTGGATAGTCTGGATCAAACTCTTTTTAAGAAGATCACGGGAATGAACCGCCATATTCAAGTTCTTGAAGGCATTGAGAGCTCGCTTAGAGTCGGATTTGAGAGGGTAAAAATTAATACGGTCTTTTTGCGCGAGTCCGTCGAGGCAGGAGAGATTGAACGATTCACGGAATGGGTACGCATGAGACCTATTTCTGTACGTTTCATCGAACTCATGCGCACCCGCGAAAACCAAGTCTTTTTTCTGAGACAATATCTTCCAGCAGAGTTACTTCGAAAGAAATTGTTAAATGCGGGGTGGCTCCCCACTCTTCGTCGTGACGGAGATGGTCCGGCAACTCTTTATACGCATCCTTCTTCGGTAGGTTCCTTAGGGGTCATCGCACCCTATTCCATCGATTTTTGCAAAACGTGCAATCGCCTTCGCCTTTCATCTCGTGGAGCTCTCCGTCTGTGTTTATTTGGGGATGGGGATGTTTCTTTGAGAGCCTACTTACAAAACGATCAGTCCCATGACGCTTTAGTGGAGCGCATTCGCAGTCTCATTTTACAAAAACCGATCTCGCATCGACTAGAGGAAGGAAATTATGGAAGCACATCGAATCTCTCCGCAATCGGCGGCTAATTTTAGAATGATTGATGTGAGTGAAAAGGAGCCGACCCGCCGTCGCGCGGTAGCTTCCGGAAAAATTCTGATGTCGGAAGAAAGTGCCCTTAAGATTCGAAACCGGGAAAGCCCTAAGGGCGATCCACTCGCGATGGCAGAAGTGGTAGGTATTATG
>CAZSZT010000181.1:0-4790 GCA_964611175.1 uncultured Bacteriovoracaceae bacterium | reverse complement strand
AAATATCTCCAATAATCGGAATAATTTCGGAATTCGGAAACGAGTTTTTTAACTCTCTTTCGATATAAAAAAGAGAACTTTCGGTTCGTTCAAAGAGAAGAAGTTGCTTCGGCTTAAACTGCAGAATTTGTCGGCAGAGTTCTGATCCAATAGAGCCGCCCGCCCCGGTTACCAAAACATTTCGATGATAAAGTTCAGACGCTATTTTTGCTTTATTGAGTTCAATCGGGTCTCGACCCAGAAGATCCTCTACTCGAACTTGTCTTAGTTCGCCAATCCCCATCTCAAGAATCATTTTGATGGAAGGAATCATTTTAAAAGAAACTTTCGCTTCGAGACACCGATCGACAATTTGACGAAGGCGTGGCTTCGTAATCGAAGGAATGGCAATAAAAACCTCCGTGACTCGATGGGTCGTAACTAATCGAGTTAAATCATCGGTGGTCCCGAGAACCGTTTGTCCAAGCAGTCGCAAATCTTGCTTAATCGAAGAATCATCCACAAATCCGACAACGGAATTTACATATTCATTATCCATTTGCAGCTTTTTTAAAAGGGCAACGCCACCGTCTCCAGCGCCAACGATGAGGATACGGCGATCTGTGGAACGACGCTTAAATGGAATCGTTCTTTGATGCTCTCGAAATAAACGAAGGCTCACTCGAGCCCCACCCATTAGAAGAAGAGTAAATAGATATTCGGCCAGGAGAATGCCCGCAGGAAGAATCGAAGATAGAGAACTCAAATAAAGGATCACAATGATGAGCCCACTTCCGACGGAGACGCTCTTAAAAATGACGACCATATCGTTAAGACTCGTATACCGCCACCAGCCTTGATTGAGGCGAAAGAGATGATACGTCGGAAGTCTTATCAATACAGAGACAGCCGCGAGCTCGAGCCACGGAATCCAATCGAAGGATGAATCAGAAAAATCTGCGCTGACGACAAAACATAAAGCGATAGATAAAAGGCAGAGCATTCCTTGAAACGCGGTAATGAGAAAACGTCGAATTCGATGAGAAGGTAAGCGTTCTGAAATTGGGATTTTTTTTAACAAATTCCCCCCTCCTGAAGATCAATAAAAAGTATCAAGCGGAGCGGCTCAAGTCCATGGTCAATCGCGACAGCGCATTGCGTTATCACGAAGAGCGCCGATGACCTGATCTTGATCGGCTTGAGAAAGATAGGGATGCATAGGAAGACTTAAAACAGTGCGGGATGCTTCTTCGGAATGGGGGAGACTCCCTTCTGGAAAGCGCTCCGACCGAAAAGCGGGCTGGAGATGAAGGGGTAAAGGATAGTGGACAAAGCTCGGAATATTTTTTTCCTTTAAAATTTGCTGAATTTTAGGTCGGTCGCTCACACGAATCGTGTATTGGGCGTAAACACTTCGATGGAAGGACTCAACAAATGGAATCTCCACGATATCTTGAAGCCCTTGATTATAGTAGGCAGCAATTTGATGTCGTTGATTGATTTCCTTTGGAAAGATTTCCAGTTTTGCCAATAAGATGGCCGCCTGAAGACTATCCAACCGCGAATTTAAACCTAATCTTGAATGAATATAGCGTTTTTCTTGGCCATGAGCCCTAATTTCTTTGATCGCTTGAGCTAAATTCTCATCCGAAGTAAAGCAAGCTCCTCCGTCTCCGTAACAACCGAGGGGCTTTGACGGAAAAAAACTCGTACAGGCAATGCTCGTTAAACCACAGGAACGTTTTTGACGGTACGTGGCTCCAAAACTCTGGGCGGCATCTTCGATGACTGGAATTTTATGCTGACCGGCGATGGCATTGATCGAATCAAAGTCTGCACATTGGCCATATAAAGAAACGGGTATAATCGCTTTGGTTTTTGGACCTATAGCCGCTTCTAGTTTCTGAGGATCTAAATTAAACGTCTTTGGATCAATATCAACATACACAGGTGTCGCACCCAAAAGTGCAATGGTTTCTGTCGTGGCAATAAAGCTAAAGGGAGTTGTTATGACTTCGTCCCCGGGCTTTACCTCAAGGGCCCTAAGTGCAATTTGCAGTGCATCCGTCCCGTTGGCGACAGCAATGCAATAAGGAACACCAACAAACTCTGCAAGTTTTTGTTCGAGTTCTGAAACTTCCGGACCAAGAATGAATTTTCCGTGTTCAAGAACTTGTTGAATGCGCTGATTAAGAAGGCTTTTAATTTCAGAGCGTTGCGCCTGGATATCAAAAAATTCCATTTAAGACTTTCTTAAACCCAATTCCGCTTCTTCATAAAAAGTTTGAGTCGCTTCGCATTTCCACTTTCGTATTCCCGCAGGGACAAGACGCTCCCCAAATTCTCCCATCCATCCTTTTTGTTGTGCCGGAACTCCAAGCATTAAAGCATAAGGAGGGACGCTTTTTGTAACGACCGCGCCAGCCCCAACGAATGCATATTCGCCAATGGTGATACCGCACAAAATCGTCGAGTTAGCGCCTAAGGTGGCTCCTTTTTTGACTAATGTGCTTCGATATTCATTTTTTCGAATAATCGCCGATCGGGGATTAATGACGTTTGTAAAAACCATACTCGGCCCACAAAAAACATCGTCTTCCAGGCTTATATTGTCATAGATGCTTACATTATTTTGGATCTTCACATTATTTCCAACTCGAACTTTGTTGCCGACAAAAACATTTTGCCCAAGAACACAACGCTCGCCGATTTTGGCTTCTCCGCATATATGAACCCAATGCCAAATTTTACTTCCAGCACCGATTTCTGCGCCGGCATCAATGACAGCAGTAGGATGAATTTGGACGTCTTTCATTAATACTCCAAGGGTAAAGAAACTCTTCGACCATCGCGAGCTGAAATATAACTTGCAATAAGCACCTCAAGAGAACGCAAGCCCTCTCGACCATCCGTCATGGGCTGATCCTGACCGCGAAGAACTTCTATAACATTTTTGTAATAAAGAGGATGGCCATGTCCGTATACCGATTGAGTTTGATAACTTGCATCCTGAATTCGAAGATCATCTTCGTCTGGCGACTCAAACTCCCAGTGTTTAATTTCGTTAACCGCCACCCCACCAATTCTGACGCTTCCTTTTTCACCAAGAATCGTAATCGAGCCCTCGAGATTTTTTTGATAGGTAAGCATCGTGACGTTCGCTGAACCCAAGGCTCCCGATCTCCATTTCACATTGAGAACGGCCGTATCTTCGACTTCGATATTTCGAGCGAGTGTTCCCGTATACGCTTGAACACTTTCGATGGGGCCGACCATCCAATCCAGAAGGTCGATATAGTGGCTTGCTTGGTTCATCAAGGCTCCGCCATCAAATTCCCACGTTCCTCTCCAGTCGGAAGCGTCGTAATAATTTTGATCCCGATGCCAAAAGACATTAACGCTTACGAGATAAATTTTTCCAAAGCGGTTTCGATCGATTGCTTTTTTTAACAATTGCAGAGTGGGATTGTGTCGGTTTTGTTTGACGACAAATAAATGCACTCCCGCCGTATCGCAGGCTTGGACCATCCGAAGACCGTCTTTCCATCGTGTCGCCATGGGTTTTTCCGTCATGATATGTCGATTCGTTGAAGCGATTTGAATCGCTTGATCCGCGTGCAAACCACTTGGAGTCGCCAGAACGACAATATCCACATCGGAATTTTTAAGTAGGGACGTCAGGTTCGAGTAGGGCTGAGCTTTTGTTTCGTTTGCGATTTGTTCTAAGATTTTGGGATTGGAATCACATACCGAGATCAGTTCGCAGCTTGATGAATGCTGTTTGATCGCTTCTAGATGTTTATGAGAAATACGACCGCAACCAACAAGTCCAAATCGGATCTTTCGCCCCTGGATCGGTTCCTTTTGTGGAAACATTTGCCCCTCCTTTGCGCACCTCCTTTCTAGCAGTTTGGGAGAAATTGCTCTAGTGCACGATGACAAAGCGGACTAGATTATTGGCCATGAACGTTTTGGTGACTGGGGGAGCCGGCTATATTGGAAGTCAAACGTGTAAAACGTTAAAGCAGGCCGGATTTAATCCCATTACGTATGACAATTTGGTCTATGGCCATGAATGGGCCATCCAATGGGGGCCTTTTGAGAGGGGCGATATTCTGGATTCAGAAAGACTTTCAGAAGTTTTTCAAAAATATAAACCCGAAGCTGTGATGCATTTTGCCGCGTATACGTATGTGGGGGAGTCCGTTTCGAATCCGGCCAAATATTATCAAAACAATGTTGTTGGGAGTTTGCGATTACTTGAGGCATGCGTTCAACATCAGGTCTTGAAATTTGTTTTTTCGAGCACATGCGCGACCTATGGAATGCCTCGGCGAATTCCGATGGATGAAGGCCACCCACAAAATCCGATTAATCCTTATGGTCAAACAAAATTAATGATCGAAAAGATGTTAAAAGATTTTGAAATCGCCCATCAATTGAGGTCTATTTCGTTACGGTATTTTAACGCCGCCGGAGCCGACCCCGAATTAGACGTTGGAGAAGTCCATGATCCAGAAACTCATTTGATACCTCTTGCGATTCAGTCGGTTTTGGGGAAAGGTCCAGCACTTACGATTTACGGAACCGACTACGAGACAAAGGATGGGACCTGTATTCGAGATTATATCCATATTGCCGATCTTGCCGAGGCCCATGTTTTATCTCTTAAGAAGCTTATGGACCAAGGAGCATCCAAATCGTTCAATTTGGGAAACGGAACGGGCTTTTCTGTCAAAGAAGTCATTAGTGCATTGGAAAAAGTTTCAGGAAGAAAGGTGCCCCTAACTTTTGGCCCTCGACGCCCGGGC